>CBFDEF010000057.1:0-10266 GCA_965603755.1 uncultured Arcobacteraceae bacterium | reverse complement strand
TATGGATTAAATTTGCCCTTAAAAATAATACCAATAAAAATATAACAAAAGTTTTAGAATACGACAATCCCCTAACAACACAACTTATACTTTTTGATACAACTGAAAACAAAAAATATAAAGAGGGTATATTTCATATTGAATCAAATAGAAAAGCGATTAATCCTTTTTTTAATATCTCACTTAAAGCAGGTGAATCAAAAATATATTATTTAAAAGCATCGACATATATCACAACTTTAATAATCAAACTAAATCTTTGGGAAACACACAGTTTTTATAACAAGGAGTTAAAACATCAATCTATTTTAGAGCTATTTTTTGGAGCAATGGCTATTTTAGCCATCTACAATCTATTTATCTATTTTTTCTCTAGAGACATTAGTTATTTATATTATGTATTTTATATTTGGGGTGTGATTGTACATCAACTTATGTATACAGGTATCTCTTATATATATTTACTTCCAAAAGAGTTATTGGTTCTTTCAATTGAATTATCCCCATTTGTAGCTGCAATCCCGATATATGCTTTAGCACTTTTTACAAAATCATTCCTAAAAACAATTCAATATCCAGTATTAAATAAAATATTAAATATTTTTTTACTCTTGGTGCCATTTTCTATTTTAGTATTTATCTCTTTAGATCAATGGAGTGGATATAGAAATATAGTATCAATGTTATTACTAATATATCTAGTTGTGATTGCAATTTATGCTACATATAAAAGAAATAGACAAGCGTATTTTATATTGAGTGGTTGGATTATTATATTTATTGCAATCATACTTATGTATCTTTCAAGTATTGGGGTATACAATATTTATCAACACTATCCACACTTTATTGAGTTGGCATTTATTCTTGAAGCTACACTGTTTTCTATAGCACTGTCAGATAAGATAAATTCTTTACAAAATGAAAAAGATGTAGTAAATAAAAAACTTATAACCCAAAAAGAGAGTGAAAAAAAGAGACTTAAAATACAAGTAGCAAATAAAACAAAAACTCTCAATAGAACTTTAGATGAAAAAAACCTACTTCTAAAAGAGCTTAATCATAGAGTTAAAAATAATATGCAAACCATTGTATCACTTATAAGACTTCAAGCTGATGATATTGAAGATGATATTGTTCAAAACCTATTTTTAACAATCCAAAACAGAATAAATGCAATGAGTCATCTTCATGAACTTTTATATAAACAAGAAGATATTTCAAATATAAACGCGTATGAATATTTTATGATTTTAATTGAAGGGCTACAAGATAGTTATGAAAATGAGATAAATATCAACTACAAAATAGATGCTAATCTAGAGATAGAGCAAGCTGTTTCATGTGGACTTATTTTAAATGAATTGATTACAAACTCATTTAAATATGCATTTACAAACAACAATGGAAATATCACTATTATTCTAAATATCACTAACGGTATTTTTAATTTAAATGTAAGCGATGATGGCGTGGGTTATGACAAAAGTATCAAAAACAACTCTTTTGGATTGGTTTTAGTGCAAACATTAGTTGAATCAAAACTACAAGGGACAATTTCAATAAATAGCGTAAATGGTGTAGAGGTAAATATAAAATGGAGAGATAATGAGTAAAATAAAAATTTTAATAGTAGAAGATGAGACATTAGTTGCAATGGATTTAAAAAGTGCATTAACTAAGATGTATTTTAAAGTAACAGATATAGTTCAATCTTATGAGGCGGTAACTAGAAGTATTAAAGAGTGTGAGCCAGATATTATTATGATGGATATTTGCTTAGGTAAAAAAATAGATGGTATTGATATAGCTAAAGAGATACATAAAAGAAAAAAAATACCTATACTTTATCTTACTGCATACTCAGATGATGAAACGATGGCAAGAGCATTTGAAACTAACCCTGTAGGATACTTAATAAAGCCATTTAAAAGGGAAGATTTAAAATCCACCATTCAACTTGGACTTTATAAAATAAATAAAGCAAATCTTACAAATACAAACAGCAATAGTATATATTGGGTTTGATTATTATTTTGATATTGGACAATCTATTTTATACTATAAAGATAAACTTATAAAACTTGGAAAAAAGGAGAGAACTCTTCTATCTATGATTATAAAAGCAAAAGGTAATGTTGTACATTCTATTGAACTAGAGGAGAAAATTTGGACGGGAAACAAACCGTCAAATAGTGCATTAAGAACACTTGTTTACAGACTAAAAAGTAAACTAGGATGTCAACTAATCGAAGCTAACTATTCATATGGTTATAGGTTAGCAGACTTGTAGTTTAAAGAAGAAAAATACATTGTACCACTTTCGATAAAATCATTATATTCCCTATAATAAATATTATATGCTTTTTTAGATATAATCACATATAAATATAAAGGGATATAAATATGAAACAGTTTTTAATATTATTACTATCAGTTATTTTAACAAATTCTTTAATAGCAAAAGAGATAAAAGAAGAGATTCAAACAGAGGTAAAAGTAGAACCTACAAGATTAGAATCTTATACAAAACTACAAAAAGTTATAGCTGCTGTTGAGATGCTTTATGTAGATGACATAAACTTAAGTAAAATCGTAGATAACTCAATAAATGGTTTACTTCACGAGCTTGACGCTCACTCTTCAATGTTAAATAAAGAGTCATACAAAGAGATGAAAGTTGAGACAAAAGGTGAGTTTGGTGGATTAGGAATCGTTATAGGAAAAAGAGATGGTGCTTTAACTATCATCTCTCCTATTGATGATACACCTGCATTTAATGCTGGTGTAAAAGCCGCTGATATTATTTTAAAAATCAATGATGAATCAACTTTAAATATGAGTTTATCTGATGCAGTTGATATTATGAGAGGGAAAGTTGGAACTCCTATCGATATTACTATTGTAAGAAAAGGTGAGCTAGAACCTATTGAAATTAATATTATAAGAGATATTATCAAAATCCAATCTGTTTATGCAAAAACTATAAATGACGAGATTTTATATTTAAGAATTGCTTCATTTATGGATATGAAAATCTCATCAGAATTAAAAAAATATATAAAAGAACATAAAGATAAAACAAAAGCTATAGTTTTAGACCTTAGAAACAACCCTGGTGGTCAATTAGGTCAAGCTATAGATACTGTCGATTTATTTGTAAATGATGGTGTTATTGTATCTCAAAAAGGTAGAAATAAAACAGACAATGAAGAGTTCAAAGCAACATCTTATACAACAGTTACAGAGGTACCGATGGTTGTTCTTGTAAATGAAGGAAGTGCAAGTGCAAGTGAAATTGTAAGTGGTGCTTTGCAAGATTTAAAAAGAGCTGTTGTAATTGGGAAAAATACATTTGGAAAAGGTAGTGTACAAAGAATCATACCTATAGTTGAAGATGGTAGCGAAGCTATTAAACTTACAATTGCAAAATACTATTTACCTAGTGGAAGAACAATACAAGCAAAAGGAATTGTACCTGATATTGATGTATTTGCAGGAAAAGTTTTGGTTCAAGAAGAATCAGCTTTTAAATTAAAAGAATCAAATATGAGAAAACACCTAAAGAGTGAACTTACAAAAACAGGAACAATAGATAAAGAAGATGACAATACAACAAAAGAGGATAAAACAATCATAACAAACAAACAATTATTAGAAGATAATCAACTAAAAACTGGTGTTGATATATTAAAGTCTTTAATGATTATGAAAAAATAAAAAGGAAAAAAATGAATATAAATGATATTACAACACTTGGTCTTTGGCCAGAATCTAAGAAAACAACAACACAAAAAGGTATCTCTGAACTAGAGGATTTAGGATATAATTTATTTTACATTGGTAAAAATGCAGACCTTTATACGTGTCCAGGGAATGATCCAAAAGTACTTCTAGTAAGAAGTGATCGTTGTTCTGTATTTGATATTCCATTAAATCTTGAAATTGATGGAAAAGGTATCTCTCAAACATCTATTTCAAATGATGGTGCTGCATTTGCTAGACAAACAGGTATAAGAACAGCAATTTTGGCTGAAAATGTTGATAGTTCTTTAAGCGTAGCTGGAAGATGTCAAATGATGGAGTTATGTAAACCACTAGAAGCGCAGATTGATGGGGATGTTGTTCAATTTGAATTTATATTTAGAAATTATTTAACAGGATCTTTATTTGAAGCATGTCAAAATGGAAATGACCCTTATGGGTTAGAGCTATCATCTGATTTAGAGCAATGGCATAAATTTGATACGCCAATTTTTACACCAACTACTAAAGGTATCAAAGATGAGCCTTTAAACTCTGCAATTGTAAGAGAAAAATTTCCAGAGATAATTTCAAGTCTTGAAAAACTATTTAAAGATTTTACTGAGTTTGCATTAACTAATGGAATCGTTGTAGTTGATACAAAGTTTGAGATTTTTGTTAATTCTAAAGGTGAATGGATTCTTGGAGATGAGATTTTAACACCAGAGAGTTCAAGGTTTATAGCACAAGAAGATTTTGAACAAGGGAATTATATCTCAATGGACAAACAAATTCTTCGTGATTTTGGTAAAAAAGAAAACTGGAAAGAAAAATCTAAAACTTTAACTGCTGGACAAAAGTTAGAGGTAGAAGTTCCAGATTCAATTAAAAATGTAATTTTAAGTGGATATGAAACTATCCTTAATAGATTACACAAATAGGTTTTATCAAAAGGATAGAAACTTAAGTTGTCTAAATTGTTATAAGACAGTTTTAGATATAATCGCATAATAATAGAGAATAGAGGGTAATAAATGAAAGCAATAATTAATATAGGACTTAAAAAAGGTGTTTTAGACTCAGCAGGAAAAGCAGCACATCATACACTTGATACTGTAGGATTTGCTAGTGTTGTTAAAGATGTTAGAATTGGTAAACAAATCGTAATGGAGCTTAATTGTAATGATGAAGCAACTGCAAGAGAAGAAGCTACAAAAATGTGTGAACAACTTCTAGCAAATACTGTAATTGAAGATTACGATATTACTATAGAAGCATAATATTATGAAAGTAACAGTATTACAATTTCCAGGAACAAACTGTGAGTACGATACAAAATATGCATTTGAAAAGCTTGGTGCCGATGTAGAGATTTTATGGCATGAAGAAACATCATTACCAACAGATACAGACCTAGTAGTTGTACCTGGTGGATTTTCTTATGGTGATTATTTAAGAAGTGGTGCATTAGCTAAATTTGCACCAGTTATGAATGCAGTTAAAACTTATGCAGCAAATGGTGGAAAAGTTTTAGGTATCTGTAATGGTTTTCAAATTTTAACAGAAACAGGTCTTTTGCCTGGTGCTTTAAAAAGAAATGACAACCTACACTTTATATCAAAACATCATCATCTTAAAGTTGTTAGTAATAACAACACATTTTTACAAGAGTTAAATAATGGTGAAATTGTAAATATCCCAGTAGCTCACCATGATGGTAACTTCTTTATTGATGATGCAGGACTTAAAGAGTTAATTGAAAATGATCAAGTTTTACTTCAATACTGTAATAAAGCTGGTGAAAATCAAGTTTTAAATGGTAGTGTAGAACAAATAGCAGGTATCTGTAACAAAGATAAAAATGTATTTGGTCTTATGCCTCATCCTGAAAGAGCAATGGAGACTTTACTTGGTTGTGATGATGGAGTTAAAATGCTTCAAGGTTTTTTTAAATAAACTATAAGTTAAGTAGGAAAATATGAAATTTAGTTTCTTGTGCTCTGCACTCTCTTTGAGAAAAATATTCCTACTTATAACTATTTTAATAACTTCCATCTTTTCTCAAGAGGAAATAAAATCTAAAGATATTTATATAGATTATCTCTCTTATCCAAAGAGGGTATTTACTGGGCAGAAATTTGAGATTGTATTAAAAGCTACAATTTTAATCAATCAAGAAAAATATGATAAAATCATTACTAAATTTGAAGGTGAAGATAATATTGAACTACCTGAAGCAACTCCCATTTGGAATAAGGAGAAAGATAATATTTTTATATCTAATATTATCTTTAAAAGTAAAGATAAACAATTTACTTTGCCAAATATAACTATAGGTTTATTAAAAGATGAAGAGATTGTTGATTTTATATCTATAAAAGCACCAGAAATTAAATTTGAGAAAATAGCTGTAAATCAAAAACTCTTTTCTAATATAATTGCATCAAATTTAGAGATAAATACAGTAAAAACAAAACAATATACAAACAGTATGCTTTTAAGTACAATCAACATGGAAGCAACAAACAGTAACCTTGAAGATATGAGATTAAATAAGTTTGAAGATCAAGGTATAAAAAGTTTAACAGATAATCAGCCTCATCAAAACATCTACTATTATGTGATGATACCAAGTCATACTAAAGAGGTAAAATTTACTTACTATAATACAATATTAAAAGATTTTATTATGATAACTTTACCTATTACTTTAGAGGAAGATTTAGTTAGTACACAAACTGATTTAAATCCTTACAATAGTAGTATTTTGATATATAAACAGGTAAGTGTATTATTTTTATTAATTATTGTGATTGTACTATTTGTTATTACAAAAAAAACCAAATACCTATTTTTAATGCTTTTATTAATTAGTATTATAGGGTATCTTTTTATGCCAAATAAAAAGATAATCATTCAAACAGGAACAAAAATATACATATTGCCAACCAAACACTCAACAGTATATAAAGTTACTAAAAATAAAGAACTAGTAGAGATAATAAATAAAAAAGATGAATACATAAAAGTTTTATTTAAAAATGAAAATATAGGATGGATAAAAGATGATAGCTAAGATAAGAGCAATATTTACAGTTATTGAGATGATTATAACAGTAACCATAACAATAATTTTAATGTATACATTTAGAAGTAAAAATAGAACAATTAGAAGAGTATGGGCAGCTCTACAGATGAAACTACTAGGTATAAAGCTAGAAGTTGTAGGGGAAATAGATAGTTCAGCAGATATGCTAGTTATGAATCACCAATCAATTTTAGATATTATGGTATTTGAATATCTTCATCCTAAAAACTTAGCTTGGGTAGCAAAAAAAGAGATAGCAGATATACCATGGTTTGGACATATTTTAAAAGCTCCGGAGATGATAATTATTGAAAGAGAAAGTAAGAGTAGTTTAGTAAAACTTCTTAAAGAGAGTAAAGAAAAACTAGATCAAAAAAGACCAATCGCGATTTTCCCTGAGGGTACAAGATCAGATGGTGGTAAAATAAGAAAATTTAAAGCTGGTGCAAAAATGATTGCAAATAAGTACAGCTTAAAAGTACAACCCGTTGTTTTAGTAGGTACAAGAGATATCTTAGACTCTCAAAATTTAAAACAACAAAGTGGTGTCGTAAAAGTTATATATCTTCCTGTTGTTCATGCTAAAAAAGGTGAAGATTGGTATGAAAAACTTGAAAATGATATGAAAGAAATTTTAAACAAAGAATTAAGTAGTGACATTTAATCTTCCAACTGTTTTAGCTGTAGGAACAGGTGGTTTCTTTGGTGCCATTGCAAGATTTTATGTTGGTGTGCAAGTTTTAAAGTATTTTCCACATCAACTTCCTATTGCAACGCTTACTGTAAATATTGTAGGTAGTTTTATAATAGGGTTATTAGTAGGGGCATTTTTACACTTTACTCCATCTGATACACTAAAAGGTATTTTAGTTATAGGTTTTTTAGGTGCATTTACCACCTATTCTACTTTTGCTATTGAAAGTTATATGTTGCTTAATAGTGCTTTTTGGTATGGTATTTTAAATATTGTATTAAATGTTCTAGGTACAATTCTAGCAGCAGGAATTGGTTATAAATTAATAATTTACTTTTTAAAGTAAAATACTACATAAACTTTTTTCCTTACAGGATTAAATAAAAGTTTAGTAGTATCGGCATTTAGTGCCAGAAAGGGAAAAAATGCAAGTTTATGTTTATGCAAAAAGTGGTCACAATTTTGGTTTAGAGAATGTTAGAAGAGCTAGTGCGTTATGCAATGTTTTTAAAGAAACTGATCCGATTTTATGTACAGCAGACTATAGAGCTGCCACATTTGCAAAAAGCGAATTGGGTGTAAATAGAGGTGTTGGGGTAGATGTAATAGGAAACTTACCACATGTTATGGAGCGTGGTGATATTTTAATCTATGATGATAGTGGAGAATCTAGCGAAACTATGCAAGAACATATGGAGCAGTTTTGTACACACCTTTATAAAGTGGGTAGCCATATCCCTTACGATGTAGTTGATAGTACATTTACAAGTGATATGGAAACACAATATGAAAAAGCAATATTTTTTGCTGATGATGATTATGCTGAATGGTTTTTAAAACTATGTGAACAATCTTCAAAACAAGACTTACCTATGATTATGGGACATTACTTTTTTCTTGGAAATGATGATAAACTAAAACCATTTTTTAACCAGATTATTGAAGAAGAGGATTATGTAGAAGCTATTAAAACTACAAAGTATCTTTTAACTGCATCTGTACATAGTTGTTTTGAGTCAATTGCTAGTGGTAACTTCCCAGTTTTCTTTAAAAGAGGGGATAAAGATAGTATTGAAAATATTGAGCTATTAGATAAATATAATATCCCTACAGTTACAGGTGAAACTTTAGATGAAATAATCAAAAACTTTGATTTAACAATTAAAAATTATCCTGAAATAAAAGAGCTAGAAAAGTTTGATTTTTCTGCTATAAAAAAAGATATAAACGATACAATTAAAAAATTCGAGATGATACAACCATCTTTAGACTATAAGTTCTAATTAGAAAGAGATAGTAGGTGTAAATGCTTTTGTACCTACTGTTATTCTATCCCCTATCGTTAAATTTTTTACCTCATCACTACTTACAACAATCTCAACTAGTTGTTGACCAATTGAGACAATAGCTACATATATCACATCAACTTTTTTTATATCCAATAGTTCACCCTCAAAAGAAAACTTTTGACTACCCACTGTTTTTAGAAGAATATCTTTTGGTGTTCCATCATCTACAATTTTACCTTGATCTAAAACTATAACACGAGAAGCTAATCTATATATCTCACTTGGGTCATGACTCACCATAATAGTGGTTGTTTTAAACTCTTTATGAAGTGTTAATATCTCTTGTTGTAGTTTTGTTCTCATAGATGGGTCAAGAGCCGAGAGTGGCTCATCCATCAAAAGTAGTTTTGGACGGTTCATCATAGCCCTGCATAAACTCACACGCTGTTTTTGACCACCACTTAAAGTATTTGGTAACCTCTGCTTTAACTCTGTTAGCTCTGTGATACTTAAAAGATGTGAGGCTAACTCTTTATCGTTGTTTACAAATAAAAGGTTCTCCTGCACACTCATATTAGGGAAAAGTGCATAATCTTGAAAAACAAAACCTATCTTTCTTTTTTGAGGTGGCAACTCCATATTTTCATCAAGCCAAATCTCATCAGAGATTGACAATACCCCACTAGCATCCTCTAGTCCAGCTAAAATCCTCAAAAGCGTAGTCTTACCACTTCCACTTTGACCAGCAAGAGCAATAAAATCACCCTCTTTTATATCAAGATTTACATCTAAATTCATA
Organism: uncultured Arcobacteraceae bacterium; assembly: GCA_965603755.1. Taxonomy (GTDB): domain Bacteria; phylum Campylobacterota; class Campylobacteria; order Campylobacterales; family Arcobacteraceae; genus JAIOSF01. The sequence continues at coordinate 652 of CBFDEF010000057.1, read as the reverse complement.
TCACCATTTGAGCCATGAAGGCTTTTGTTTATATCTATTTTTATCATTTTTTGTTTTCCACTGTTTGTAAAATTTTATCAAAATCACTTATATATAATTTATCTTGAATTTTCGTATACTTTTCAAATTCATCTACTGCTAACTCTTTTGCTAGTTTTGCAGTTATTGAACCATTGTCTTGGAGTATCTCTCTATCGTTTAACATTAAAAATTTATGTAGTTTATCTATCCAATCTTTTTGATACATGATTTTATTACTTTTAGCTTGAAACTCTGCAAAATCCAGATACATAGTAACTATTCTATTATACATATCCAACTCTTCTAATTCAAGATAATTTTTAGCAATGGTTACATCTGTTTTTCGTATCTTTCCCTTCGGTGCATTTTTCCAAGAGCTTAGCCCCATATTTTGCTTTTGACTATCTACTCTATCATATATTATTTCAGAAGCAGTTTGCCCTACCATAGCATAGTGTAGTTTGTTTTGTACAGTAGCATAAAAGTTTTGAGTTTCATCACTATTAGTATTATAATCCGCACTACACTGTTTATAAATATCTGTAATCTTCTGATAAAACCTTCTTTCACTAGTTCGTATATCTCGGATACGCTCTAACTGCTCATCAAAATAATCTTTTCCAAAAGGTTG
>CBFDEF010000056.1:0-10623 GCA_965603755.1 uncultured Arcobacteraceae bacterium | reverse complement strand
AATGAAGATAAAAAAGAAACTACATCGTTTGATGAATTAATACTACTAATAAAAGAACATTATAAAATGAAAACTAAAGTTGTATCCTATAGAGATGCACTAATTGATTATAATGAAACTACATTAACTTTATTGTATCTAAGTGATAAAGAGATAAAATTTTTCTTTAAAAATCATCTCAATAGTGGTATGAATATAGCTATTTTACCTACAAAAGAAAATAAAAATATAATGTCAAGTTATGGTATCTCAAGTGATATACATGAGGCACTTGATGATGGATTAAATATAAAAAGATTTTCAAATGTAGATATTTTACTTTGCAATGATGAACCTGCTTTTACAAATATCATAATAGGTGATGTTCATGGATTAAATAACACTTCATTAGAAAAAACAAATTTTCTATATAAAATGAAAGATTTTTTTTCACAATTACAAAACTTAAGTTTTAAAGACTATACTTTAACCACTTCAAAAGATCAAAAAATACAAACTGCATCTACAGGTATCATGGTACTAGAACACAATGTAAAAAGAGGAAACTATAACTTAATAAATGAGGAGTTCTCTTTACATGATGGAAAGCTAAATGCCTTTGTTTTGTCACCTACAAGTTTATTATCTTACATATATTATCTATTTTTAGTGTTTTTTTATAGTAGGTTCTCTTTAAGCACTCTTCCTAAAAGTATAGGTTTAATTAAAACATCAAATTTAACTATTGATAGTGTAAGTGCAATGGACTTTAAAATTGATGGTATTTTGATGAGTTCTAAAACAATTGAATTAAAAATTGTTAAAAATACTTTTAATATTGCACTTGGTAGAAATATAAAAAATATACCACAAAAAAATTATATTGAAGATGAAAAAGATACAATAAAAATAGAATCTCTACCAAAAGATGAGATGAAAAATGCACTTATAAATGAAGCTGTACCATTTTTTAAAAAAGCAGATGAAAATGACTTCAAAGAACTCTTTTTATCTTTAAGACAAAGTGCTAAGTTAAGCTCTGTTTTTATTGTACTAATGGTTTTAAGTACACTATTAGCTGCCACAGGACTTTTTCAAAACTCTGCACCTGTAATTATTGGTGCTATGATTTTAGCTCCTCTTATGGCACCAATTATATCTTTATCTATGGGTATTGTAAGAGATGAAAATCAGCTTATAAATAATAGTATGAAAACTTTATTTTATGGTATATTGACAGCATTACTATTCTCTTGTCTATTTTCATATATGATCCCTTTAGCTGTTTTAACTGACGAGATGAGAGGACGGTTAAACCCAAATATTTTAGACCTAATGGTTGCTATAATTTCTGGAATTGCTGGTGCTTACGCTAGTGCAAAAAGTGAAATTGCTAAAAGTTTAGCTGGCGTGGCAATTGCTGTTGCATTAGTTCCGCCATTGAGTGTTACAGGTATTGGAATAGGTTGGGGTGATTTTGATATAGTTTATGGTTCTTTTTTACTGTTTATAACTAACCTTGTAGGTATTACACTTGCAGCATCTTTGACATTTTTAGTCTTAGGGTATGCTCCAATTCATAGGGCTAAAAAAGGGTTACTCTACTCATTTGTAATATTAGCTATGGTCTCAATACCTTTAGTTATCTCTTTTATGAAAGTTATAAAACAAAATAATATCTTAACACAATTAAGTGAACAAAATTACATTATCAATAATAAAAATATAAATGTAGATATACTTGAAGTAGATTTAAGTAAAAATATACCAACTATTTTTATCCAAACAAAAAGTGATGAAGTTTTAAAAAAAGAGGATTTAACACTTTTAAATCAAAAAATCTCAACACTAATCGATGATGATATTTTATTAAATGTTGATATGAGAATTGTTGTACAAGCTAAGTGATAAATCAATTAACATATTATTTAGATTTATATAAACATCCTGCTAAATATCCACTGGAAAAAGACCATTGAAGATTATATCCGCCGCATGGTCCATCTAAATCAATTAGTTCTCCACAAAAGTAAAGACCATTTATAATCTTACTTTGCATAGTTTTAGGTTCAATCTGTTTTAATGAAACTCCACCTCTTGTAATCATTGCATTTTTAAAACCATCATGCCCTATTATTGTAAAAGGTGTATTTGCAATTATTTTAACTAGTTTATCTCTTATAGTTCCATCTAATTTATTAAAAGTTAACTCTGTATTAGCACCTACTAAATTACAAAGTTGAGTTGAAACAGATTGTGGTAATAGATTATTTAGTTGTTCAATTATATTATTATTTTTACTTATTGTAGTTTCTTTTTTTAAATATTGTAAAATATCATCTTCATTTTTACCTTTTACCATATTTATAAGAATTGGAACCTCTTTATGTTTATCTAAAAAAGGGGTTATCTCTCTAGCAAAATCTAAAATAACAGGACCTCTTAATCCATTTGATGTAAATATAAGGTCTCCAGTTGCTTTTAACTTTTTTGCTTTTGGAAGATCAATTTTTATTTGTGCTTTTGCAATAGTATCTGCTCTACATGATGATTGCCAATTCTCTTTAGTAATAAGTGGCATCATTGCAGGATGTAAAGTTGTAATTTTATGTCCAAGTTGACTTGAAAGTTCATATCCATCACCTGTAGAGCCTAACTTTGGATAACCCAATCCTCCAGTAGCTAAAATCACATTTGAAGTTGTATAGCTATTTATAGAGGTTTCTACACCTATTACTTCCCCATCTTTTGTAAGTATCTTTTCAACTTTTGAATCACACTCTATTTTAACATTTAATTCTAATAACTTTTTTTCTAATGCATCAATAATAGTACTTGAACTATGTGTTTTTGGAAATATTCTAAATCCATCTGGACTATGGGTATCTACACCAATATTTTTAAAAAATGTAATTAAAGATTTATGGTTAAGATGTTCTATTGCAGTTGACATAAACCTGCCGTTACGTCCAAATGAATTCATAAACTCAGTATCATCAAGTGTATTACTTAAATTACAACGACCACCGCCAGTAGCTTTTAGTTTTGAACCTATTTTTGGTAGTTTTTCTAATAGTAGAACTTTTTTATTATTTTCACTTGCTTTTATTGCAGCTACCATTCCAGCAGCACCAGAACCTATTATAATTAAATCATAACTATTATCTGGCATATATTTACTTTTATGTTTATTTTATTTTTTTAATTGTTATGATTGAGTTATCTATATTTTCTTCATAATTTGAAACTATATCTTTTAAAACAACTACAACTCTAAAGAAGTTATCTTTTTTATGACTACCTATAGTTATTGATTCAAAATAAGGATGCTCTAATTTGACTCTTTTTGTATACATATCTATTGTACCATTAAAGTCAAAAACAAATTTATGATTTTTATGATTTATAATTTGATTTTTTAGTTTATATTTTTTATCTATGTTTATTATTAATCTATCACTTTTAGTTGTTGCATTTAAAAATGATAAAATATCATATTTGATACTTTTTTCTTTTTCCTTTTTTTCTTCAAATATCTTTTCTTCTATTAACTTTTTTAATAATTGTTGTTTGATTTTTTCTTGCTCTAGCTTTTCTTCTTCAAGTTTTTTTTTTGCTATTAATTGTTCTTTGGCTTTCTGTTTAGCTAATTTATTTTCTAATAAATCTTGTTTTAGTTTTTTTGCAATTTGTTCATCTTCAATTCTTTTACGCTCTATCTCTTGATTTTCTTGTGTGATAATATATTGTTTTTGTATCTCTATAAAAGTATCTGTTGGTTCAAAAGGATTTTCTCTAGCATATAAATCTAGACTTAATAGTACACTTACTATAGATATAAAGATAATTTTCATAACTCTTCTGGCTCCAAATTTTTTAATTCTAAATATTTTTTTTGTAAAGTTGCATTTTCAATTTGTAACTGTTTAATATCATTTTTCAACTGCATTTTTTTAACTTTTAAGTTACTATAAACATCATATGAATTCTTACCTGCAAACAACAAATTTGATATATATATTGCACTCATAATGATTAGAATAATTAAGGAGAAAGAAAGAAGTAAAAATCTAATATTTTTTTTAAATAGTTCTATTAGCTTCACTTCTTTCTTTTACCTAATTAAAATTTATTTACTAAAAGGTGTCGACCCTAAATATTCAGCATATCCAATTTCTGCACCAATCTCTAAAAGTCTATTGTATTTAGCGATTCTATCACTTCTTGCAGTAGATCCTGTTTTAATTTGACCACAGTTAAGTGCAACAGCAAAATCAGCTATAAATGCATCTTCACTCTCACCACTTCTATGTGACATTACACAGTTGTAGTTATTTCTTTGAGCAAGTCTAATTGTAAGCATTGTTTCACTTACAGATCCAATTTGATTTGGCTTTATTAAAATTGAGTTAGCTATATCTTTATTAATACCTTCATTTAAAATTGAAGCATTAGTAACAAATAAATCATCACCAACAAGTTGAACTTTATCTCCTAGTTTTTCAGTTAATACTTTCCAACCATCCCAATCATCTTCACTTAAACCATCTTCAATAGAAACAATTGGATACTTAGCACATAAATCAACATAGTAATCAGCTAATTGCTCAGAAGTAATCTCTCTATTTTCTGATTTTAATTCATAAAGACCTTTATCATTAATAAGCTCAGAAGCAGCAACGTCAAGTGCTAAAGCAATCTCTTCACCTGGTTTATAACCAGCAGCTACAATAGCTTTCATAATAACCTCTAAAGGCTCTTCATTTGAACTTAAGTTTGGAGCAAATCCACCCTCATCACCAACAGCAGTAGACTCGCCCATACCATCAATAATTTTTTTAAGGTTATGATAAACTTCAGCAGTAGCTCTTAAACCCTCTTTAAAGTTTTCAAAACCAACAGGCATAATCATATACTCTTGAAAATCAACAGAGTTATTTGCATGCTCTCCACCATTAATAATATTAAACATAGGTACTGGCATAGTCATAGCATTTGCACCACCTAAGTATCTATATAATGGAATATTAAGTGAACTTGCAGCTGCACGTGCTACTGCCATAGATACACCTAGAACTGCATTTGCTCCAAGGTTTCCATAGTTGTCTGTACCATCAATATCTTTCATAGTAGCATCAACTTCAGCTTGATTAAATGGGCTTAAACCAATAAGTTCATTTGATATAGTAGTGTTTACATTTGCAACTGCTTTTTCAACACCCTTACCCATATATCTGTCACCACCATCTCTTAACTCTAGTGCTTCTCTTTTACCTGTACTTGCTCCACTTGGAACTATTGCGCTCTCTTTTGTACCATCACTTAAAACTACTGTTGCTCTAACTGTTGGATTACCACGACTGTCCATAACTTCATCTGCGTAAATATTGTCTATATAAACCATTTTTATATGATCCTTCTTTAATGATATTTTTTAATAAATTATATTATCCTATGTTTACTTAAAATCTAAATAGGTAATTAAATAAAAAAAGATTGCAATTTGCAATTAAATTTCAATTCTTAAATAAAATTAGATATACTTCCACATAATTAAATAAAACCAATAGGAAATAAAATGAATGATAATCAAAAAAATGCACTAGACTTAGCTATAAAACAGATGGACAAAGCTTTTGGAAAAGGTACACTTATTAGACTTGGTGATAAAGCTGTTGAACCAATTGAAGCAATTAGTACAGGTTCTCTTGGACTTGATTTAGCTCTTGGAATTGGTGGATTACCAAAAGGTAGAGTAATAGAGATATATGGACCTGAAAGTTCAGGTAAAACAACTTTAACATTACATGCAATTGCCGAGTGTCAAAAAGCTGGCGGTGTTTGTGCTTTTATTGATGCGGAGCATGCTTTAGATGTGTCATATGCAAAAGCTTTAGGAGTTGATACAGATAATTTACTTGTATCTCAACCTGATTTTGGGGAACAAGCTTTAGAGATTCTTGAAACAGTAGTAAGAAGTGGAGCAGTTGATTTAGTTGTTATAGATTCAGTAGCAGCTCTTACTCCTAAAGTAGAGATTGATGGAGATATGGATGACCAACAAGTTGGTGTACAAGCTAGACTTATGTCAAAAGCATTAAGAAAAGTTACTGGTATTATGCATAAAATGAATACAACAGTTATATTTATCAATCAAATTCGTATGAAAATTGGTATGATGGGTTACGGAAGTCCTGAAACAACAACAGGTGGAAATGCACTTAAATTTTACAGTTCAGTAAGACTTGATATTAGAAGAATTGCATCATTAAAACAAGGTGAAGAGGTAATTGGAAATAGAACTAAAGTTAAAGTTGTAAAAAATAAAGTTGCACCTCCTTTTAAACTAGCAGAATTTGATATTATGTTTGGTGAGGGTATCTCTAGAATTGGAGAGATTATTGATTATGGTGTAAAACTTGATATTATTGATAAAGCTGGAGCATGGTTTAGTTATGGAGATAGTAAAATAGGTCAAGGTAAAGAGAAAAGTAAATTATTCCTAATGGATAACCCAGAGTTACTACAAGAGATTGAAGATAAGATCCTTTTAGCAATGGGTGTTACAACAGATGAAGTTGTAGAGTCAGAATAAAAATTAAGATATCAATACTAGTAAATTATACTAGTATTGATATCTTTTATATAAAAAATGGTACAATCTCAAACTTTAAAAATGCAGATGTGGTGGAATGGTAGACACGCGGGCTTGAGGGGCTCGTGCTTAACGGCGTGGGAGTTCAAATCTCCTCATCTGCACCATTAAGTTTTAACTCTTATTAGATACTACCCTTATAATTAACATAGTAAATATAACTTCAAATATCGCACTTAGAATAAAAGCATAATAATAAAATTGGCTAATACTATTGTTTTGAAATGCTAAAGTCGCAACTGCAATTAATAGTGTAAGTGGCATAGAGTGTGATAAAGCTAATAATATTGAGTTTTTAAATCCAATATCTTTTATAAATAATGATGAACTAACTACTCTTATTAAAATCATACCTATAGTTATAAGAACTGCTGTTGTTATTAAATTTGGCAATAAAAGTGATTCTAATTCAAAAGATGTACCAATCCAAACAAAAAATATAGGTACTAACCAACCAAATCCAAAATGTTCAAGTTTATGTGGTAATTCTTTGTTATGATGAAAAAATGTGGCTATAAATACACCTGCTATAAATCCTCCAAGTGCAACCTCTAAATGAAGATATAACATAACAGCAATCATAAGAAAAAATATACCCATAGATATTCTTATATCTTGTTCTTGATTATCATCTTTTGGCATTAAAAATGTTTTAAATTCAGGATACCACCAAATAAGATTGTGAAATAAGTAATAAAAAACAATCATCGCAGCAAAAACTAAACTTAGCTCTATTAGTGTCCCATAAAAAGTACTTGTGATTCCAAACTCTAAGGCTGCACTAACTGCTGTTAGTACTACTATAGATATAATCTCACCTATAAGTCCTACAGTTATTGCTAAGTTTAACCATTGTGCATCCCCATACTCTTTTTTTAGAACTGCTAACAGTCCAATAGATATTAAAGGTAATGTCACAATAAATATTTTAGATAAATCAAATGTAAGTGTAAATATCGCAGCAAATACATATAGTAAAGTTGAATATATAAGACCTTTTTGTAGTAAGGTTGGGGATATTTTAAGAAGTTTTTTTAGGTCAACTTCCAAACCTGCTAGAAACATTAAATATAAAAAACCAAGCTCTGCTACTAGTGTAAATATATGGTTATGTTCAATAATATTGTATGTAATAGCAACTGAACCTAAAAATATCTCAATAGGAATAACAGGTATCTTAACAAGTTTTGATAATAATGGAGAGGCTAATATTATAATAGACAATGTTACAATAATTGAAATTTCATTACTCATATTTATTCTTTAATTATTTATCACAGTTTTTAGCAATTGTGTATCCTAAGTTTTCAATCTCTTGTATATCTTGAGATGTCTCTTTGCCTTGTGTTGTTAGATAGTTTCCTATTACAATTGAGTTTGCACCATATTTAAAAACATCATATTGATTTTCTTTAAACATCAACTCTCTACCACCTGCTACCATGATTTTATGGGCATTTGGTATCATTTGTCTTGCTAACTTTATCAACTCAAATGCTTCTTCTTGTGAAACAGAATTTTCAACAAAAGGCAATGCCTCATTTGGATGAAAAAAATTAAGTGGAACTGTTTTTGGTTCTAAAGATGCTATCGATTTTAACATAGATATTCTATCTTCTTGAGTTTCTCCTAAACCAAATATACCACCACAAACAAGATTAAGTCCTGCCTCTTTTGCATTTAGACAAGTTTGATATCTCTCATCCCAATTGTGTGTAGTACAGATATTTTTATAATACTCTTTTGAACTCTCCAGATTATGATTATAGTTATCTATACCTGCTTTTTTTAACTCTTGAAGTTGCTCTAGTGTAGCGGTTCCATTACAAGCTATAAGTGTAAGCCCTAAGTTCTCTTTATTTACAGCCCGTGCTGCTTCACATATAAATTCTACTCTACTATTAGTTAACCCTTTTCCTGCAGTTACTAGGCAAAAACCAATCGCTTTATTTTTTCTAGCAATAATTGCTTCATCAACTATAGATTGAATTGCTTTTGTTTTATATCTTTGTATGTCAGCTTTATATTTAACACTTTGTGTACAAAACTTACAATCTTCATTGCATGTTCCACTCTCTACATTACATATTGCACAAAGAAATATTTTATTTTTTTTATTATCCATATTAGTTTAGTATCCCTTATGAGATTTACTCATAAGTTTGCTACACTCCTCTTTCATATTTTGTTATTTTTGTTTGCCATTGTTTATCTGATGGCTTTTTGAAATTATATTCAATTATATAGTGTGTATCTGTTACTTCAAGAAGTACACACTCTGTTAAATCTTTCTCTCTAGCACATAATTCACCAGGATTTAAATATAAAGTATTATTCGTATACTGATGCTCATGGATATGAGTATGACCTAGTATTATTATATCTGAATCTGGTGATAAAAAGTTTGGAATATGCATAAGCTTAAACTTTAACTGTTTTATTTTAAAGTAGTATGGTTCTTGATATATTTTATATTGGTCTTGGTATTGTATTAAATTGTAATCATTATTTCCAAATACACTAACATATATTAATCCTGAATTTTTTAATAACTCAAGATTCTCTTTTATCTCTAAATCTCCAGCATGAACTAAATACTGGGCACCTTTTGATTTTAACATATCTATTGCTTGTTCTGTTAAATCTGTTTTTCTATGTGAGTCTGATACTACTGCTATTTTCATAAATATGATTATACCAAATGAAAATTAAAACATCATTTGATAAAAAATCAATAATTAAATATTTAATCTTATATTTTTTTAATAATCAAAAGATATAATCTTTATGAATAACAAAAACTTATATAAAAGGGTAGGAATGAAAAAATTATTATTAACATTTTTTAGTGTAACAACACTAGCAATAGTTAGTTTAAATGGTGCAAATTTAACTGTAAATTTTGCTGACAAAGAAACATGGAATGGTGCAACAGTACCTGAAGAGGCAGTTTGTTCTGATTATAATATGGAAGCAGGGAGTTCACCTGAGATTATTGTGAGTAATATTCCAGCTGGTACTACAAAGTTAATATTATCATTTAGTGATGAAACATTTAAAGGTATGAGAGATGGTGGTCATGGTGTGGTTTCATATAGTATTAAAAAAGGTTCAAAAGGTGTAACTATACCTTCGTTTGAGGGTGAAACATTTGATCTACCTGATAACTTCAAATCAGTAATAGCACATAGAGCTGCAAAATATGGTAAAACAGAAGGGGCTTATTTAGCACCATGTTCAGGTGGAAAAGGTAATACTTATAGTGTATTAATAGAAGCTGTTGATAACAACTCTAAACAATTAGATAAAACAACTTTAACTCTAGGTAAGTACTAAAATATTTTCCAGTAATTGTTAAGATAATTTTTTTCTAAAAAATATACTTAACAATGCTGGAAGTAAAATTAAATCAAGAAGAAGAGCAATATTTAATGCACTTACTGTAACAATTGCAAAATTAATATTTGGCACAAAACTACTAAGAGAAAAAACAGCAAAAGTAAACGATAAAATAAATGTTGTTAAAATCATCGCATTTCCACTATGACTAATCACATAGTCAATACTATCTTCAAACGATTTAGTTTTAATAGCATCAAAATATTTACTAAAAAAATGTATGGTATCGTCAACAGCAATTCCTAAAATAACAGCAGCACTAATAGCCACTCCTATATCAATACTTATTCCAGCATATCCCATAATACCAGCTACTAACACTATAGGTGCAATATTTGGCAAGATAAAAAGTAAAGTCATCTTAATATTTTTAAATATTATCAACATCAAAACAATTACAATAAGAAGTGTAAATCCAATAGAAACTATTAAAGTATCACTTACACTACTTTGCATATAGGCAAATATTGTTGTTTGACCTTGTACTTCACTTTTATATTTAGTATTTACTTTCCACCAATTATTTATCCACTCAATCATCTCTAAATCTTTTGAGGTATCTTGAATATTACTATTTAGAGTCAATCTTA
>CBFDEF010000055.1:0-10918 GCA_965603755.1 uncultured Arcobacteraceae bacterium | reverse complement strand
GCCCCTACTTTTGAATATATAGAAAGATTAGAAAATTTAAAAGAGTTTCCATGTACTGATGAGGATAAAAGTTTAAAAAATTTAGTTTTTGTCAAATCTACCTTAAAATATCATTAATTTACTTTATATTTTTAAACTATTAATATTAATTATAATACAATATTCAAAAGGAGATTATATGATAAAAAGTAAAAATATGTTTAAGAGTCTTGCTCTTAGCTCAATTATTGCAGCTGTTGCGATAGGTTGTGGCGGTAGTGGTAGTTCAAGTAGTAGTGTTGAAAGCACTAGTGTGAGTGGAGTTGTTTCAGGAAGTCTATATGAGGGTGCTACAGTTTGTTTAGATGCTAATAGTGATGGAATTTGTCAAAGTACTGAAACAAATACTATATCTGCATCGAATGGTACATTTACATTAAGTGGTGATTCAACATATGATGTTGTATCATTTGTAGGTGCTGGAGCATTTAAGCATGAAGATAATGGTACTACGACTACTATAATTAATCCAATTACATTTATAGCACCAAGAGCTGGGACTACAACGGATGGATCATTGATAATTAGTGCTATTTCTACAAAAGTTTGGTCTGCAATGAAGGAGAATAATGAAACATTATCTCAAGCTAAAGAGAGTGTTGCTGCAAGTTTTGGTGGAATAGACGCAGCAGATTTACTTGAAGATTTTAATGGAGATAATCTTAGTTCTATAAAAAAAGCTATTTTACAAGCAAAAGCAGATTCAGAAACTAAGAATATAGAAGCTTCTATGGATGGAAATACTTTACAGCTTGCTACTCTAAAAACTAAAATGTCAGAAGACGTAGTATCTAGATCTGTTGTAGCTTTACAAGCAACAAACCCAGTAAGCGGTTTAACTATGCCTAGTCAAGTAGATGCACTAGATGCAAATACATCAAATTAAAGGAGATTAGAATGAAAAAGATATTAATAAGTGTAGTAGCTAGTTCTATTCTGGCTTTTGGGGCATATAACGACAGTGGTACTGAATATACAAATGATTTAACAAGTAGTTTTACTGAAGAGAGTTCACTTCAACCTCTTGATACTGTAAATATGATACTTGGGATGATAGCTCAAACTAAATCTGGGCATTTTGTAAATAAAGGTCCTTATAAAGTTCTTATAAAAGATGAAGAAGAGACTGGAGAAGTACAAAGTACAGGTGCAAGTGGAACAAGTAATGTAGAAAAACTTTTACAGATGACTATAATTGTTACAAGAAAAGATGAAAACTCACCTATGATTGTTAAATTTTGGCTTGATGAAGATGGTGATGATTATATGCCTGCTCAAAGAATAATAGGTCATATAGAAGTAAGTCAATCAGTAAGTAATGAATACCCATATGGTAAATTTGTAATGAATTTTGGTGGTTTCGGTATAAATAGTGATGATACTACTAATTTTAATGATAAAAATATGGGTGGTATATTAAATGTTAATAAAGGTGCTAATCTTGGTCAAGCATCTGTTTACTTTAAAAATAAGATGACAGAACAAGGTGTAACTATACCAGAAAGACTAGAAATGACCATGAATGTTCATGCCGTAGATATAAATGGTGATGGAGATACTTTAGACGATGGTGAGGAGCAAGGAAGAGGTGTTGCCTATGCTAAAGGTATTGATTGGTCAGGTGGAACACCTTCAGCAAAAGAATATAAACTATCATTAAGTAATAGATTTTATAGAGTTGAAGAGGTTGGAGGAAGTGAAGTAGTAAAAGATAAAAATAAAGTTTCACACAAAGTTTTTAAATATGGATTATATCATGAAGATAATGGTAGTAGAGTTACTATAAATAGTGGTTATCCAATTATGAAACTTGATTCTGTTACAGGGAAAGAAACTCATGGATATATTGGCTATCATGGTCTTTGGGCAGAGAGTAATTCAATAACTGATGGAGATACAGTATATAAAGAGAATGACAGAGAACAAACAACTGCTTATACAGTAGTACAAGCTCCAGGAAAACTTAAAAAATATACAAAATCAACAGTTCAGATGGAAAAACTAGATAATACAAAAATGTATTACTGGAATAATACAGATGCTACTCAGTATATAATTACATGGGATAAAACAGCTGGAGGTGGAAATGGTGATTTTAAGGTTGTAGGTACTCAAAATGATTATGGAGAAGCAGATACTAATGTTGCAAGTGCTGGAGCATTTATATTTGATACTCATGGAGAAAATAATTCATCTAATCCCTTAGTTATAAATGAATGGAATGGTGCATGGTCAGAGTCTTTACAAGCAAATATACCTATTAAATCAGATTTATCAAATGATTCGAATGTTTCATTTCACAAAGAGGAAGTTGTTGTGCCAACTGCTGATATGACATTAATAAATTTTGGGCATGAGGTTATTAATCCAAATATGAGTGATATTAATGATATGGCGATACAAGAAGATGGCACTGGCAATGTTATAGGTACTACTTATACATTTAGTTCTTCAGCATTAACGTTAGTTGATAGTGCTAGCAATCCTATGGTTATTAATTCTGATATAAACACAACAAATACTTATAGAGACTGGGGTATGACTGTAGGTCCACTTGTAGATTCAACTACAGCCGCTAGTTATAACGCCTCAAACTTTTGGGAAATTGAACAAAATGAAGATGTATACTATAGATGGGAAACAGGTTCAAAGGATTGGAATAAATTTAGCGGTATAAAATTAGCTAGTACTGATGAGTTACAAACATTTGATCCCCCTATGGTATTTAATTATGAACATAATACAGCAAAGGATATAAATGGTGCTACAGATGTAAACGGTACATATTCGCTACAATATGATGGATTTTCTTTACAAATACCATGGGAAAATGTTGATGGTAAATGGTATCCAAAAATCAATATTAAGTCAGCTACTCAACTAAGTTTAGATAGTAATAACTATAGAATAAAAATACTTGATGAAGGATTAGAAATTGATGTAGCAGATACTAGTGATTATAATTCAGCAGGAGTAAAACAAGATGCTAACTATCCTGATTTAGTTATACCTAGTGACTTAAGTGCAACAGATTCAAATGAAATAGGATTTGTTCATGATGATAATAAAATACTTTCTGTTGGTGAAAAACCATTGAATGTAAAAGTAGAAGTGATAAAAGGTGAATGCCTTGAAGTAAATTGTGGAAACTAGTTCTAACTAAACCATAATAAAAACAAATTAAGGCTAGTCAAATTTTGACTAGCCTTTTTTTATATACATTATAAATATACTTTTGTATTTAAGCAATAACAATATATAATAAACATATATTATATGCACATAAGGTATAAGTAATGACAATGATTTATGATAAAAACTCGAGAAAGAAAGCAACCAATCTAACTATTAATTCAGACCTATTACAAAAGGCAAAAGATCTTAAAATAAATATATCTAACTGTTTAGAAAAAAGTTTAGAACAACAAGTTATAAAAAAAGAAAGAGAAAAATGGGAAGAAGAAAATAAACAATCTTTAACACAATATAATAATAGAATCGAAAATAATGGTTTATTTAGTGATGGATTAAGAAGTTTCTAATGGCACAGTTTGATGTATATAGAAATATAAATTCTAAAAGTAATAAATCAATACCTTATTTACTAGATATACAACATGATATATTAAAAGATATATCAACTAGAATTGTTGTACCTTTAGTAGTAGATATGAAACCAGCTAAATATTTAAATCCTCAGTTTAATATAGAAGATGTAAAAGTTACGATGTCTACAGCTGAACTTGCTAGTATTTCAAAAATTAATATTGGTTCAAAAGTTTGCTCACTTGAAGAGTATCGAAGTGAAATTATTAATGCTATAGATTTTATAGTAATTGGATACTAGGTAAAAATATGAGATACAATTTTTTTAAAATATCTTTACTACTATTACTCCCATATATTTTATATGCAAAAGTTACGCTAACAGCCCCTGATAATTTTTTTAAAGGAGATAGAGTTATATTTAAGATCTCTGCAAGTGGCGGTGATGTTATGTTTCCAAATATTACTAATATAGATGGAGTTGCTGTTAAAAGTGCTGGGACATCTAGTTCTACTACAATTATAAATGGTGCAAGGAATCAAACTCTTACTAAAACTTTTGCAATAATGGCAAATAATGATATTGTAATTCCTTCATTTAAAATTAATGTAAATGGTAAAATTGAAGAAACAAAATCTAAAATAGTAAAAATGAAATTGGTTGAAAAAACTGTATCTGATATATATGATTTAGAGATAAAAGTAAATAAAAAAGAGGGTTATGTTGGTGAAGATATTTTATTTACTTTAATATTCAAATATAAAAAAAATGCACCAATAGTAGATTTAAATTTTTATAAACCTGTTTTTGAAAACTTTTGGACAAAAGAGTTAGAAGCAAAAAAACAAACTATTCAAGGGGAATATATAGTACAAGAATTAAACTATCTTTTGTTTCCACAAAAAGATGGAAAGCTAGTAATAGATCCTTTAAGAATTGATGCTATTGTAACTGATAATAGTTCACAAAGTTATGGATTTTTTAATACACAACTAACTAAAAGTATTCCAATTTATTCAAATACATTAAATCTTAAGGTAAAACCTTTACCTGAAAAAATAAAGCTAATTGGTGACTTTGAGATATCTTCTACAATTGATAAAGATACGATTAACCAAGGGGATGCTATATCTTATAAACTAACTATAAAAGGTAGGGGAAATCTTGATGATTTAGATGAGATAAAACTTTCAATACCAAATGCAACTATTTATGATAATAAGTCAAAAAAAGAGTTTGATATAACTAATAATCTTTATGGTGGAGTATTTAATAAAACCTACTCAATAGTTGCACAAAATAATTTTGAAATACCACAGATAAGTTTAAAATATTTTGATAAAAAAACTAAAACTATAAAAACTATAAAAACAAAAAGCTATAATATAAAAGTAAATGGCGTTACTAAAAAAACTGCTGTATTAGAAGTTGCTAAAACAAAAGATACACCTATCGTTTCACAAACTAAAGTGATAGAAAAAGTTGTAGTAACTTCAGATAAACAAAAGATTCTATTTTTTATTTTTGGTATATTTTTTGCATCTATTGTTATAAGTTTATATTTTATATTAAAAAATAGAAGAGATAAAAAAGAGGATACACCTTTAATAAAACAGATTAAAAAAACAAATTCTAAGCAAGAGTTATTAAAAATTCTTGTTGTTTACATTAATATTGATAAACAATTAGATAAAATAATCTATAATTTAGAAGATAAAAATAACTCAAGTGATCTTAAAAAATTAAAAAAAGAGATTTTAAATATAGTAAAGGATAAAAAATTAGAAATAAAATTTTAATACTATTTATAATTAATATTTTACCTTTTACATATTTAATGGGCCAAGAGCTTCAATGGGGCGCAAGTAGTAGAATAGGTATCTCAAAAAAAAATATTGACCTAATTATTAAAGAGTATGTAAAAGAGACTTATCCAATAAAAGTTGAAAAATACCATAACTTCTTAGAACAACAGAAACTAAATAAAATAAGTAAATTTTTAGATGAAATATTTATCTCTGGTGATTTAATGTGGCAAGATAATAATGAAACAGAGAAAATAAAAATATCCAAACTTGAAGCAAAAATCTATTGTAAAAAACTACATCTAGCTACGAAAAGAGACTGGAGATTACCAACATATAGCGAACTTTTAACTTTAGTAAATTATTTTAGAAATAAACCTGCAGTAATAGATCAGATAAACTATATTGTAGCTGATAGATACTGGACAGCAAGTGATAATAGTGCAGATGTAAGTGCCACTTGGTATGTAGACTTTACCTATGGTGAAACTGGTTCAGCCCTTAGATACCTAAAGTATAATGTTAGATGTATAAGAGATATTTCACAAGTAGAGGGTGAATTTTAATGAGATATTTATTTTATAGCTTGATATTAAGCTCAACCCTATTTTCAAATAATTTTATTAAAAGTGAAAACATTGTTATTGATATTAAGAAGAACCTTATGTGGCAAGACAATTCTGATAGTGCAGAGTATACTGCAAACTGGACTTTGTCTAAAGAGTAT
This sequence comes from uncultured Arcobacteraceae bacterium, assembly GCA_965603755.1. Classification (GTDB taxonomy): domain Bacteria; phylum Campylobacterota; class Campylobacteria; order Campylobacterales; family Arcobacteraceae; genus JAIOSF01. The sequence goes on along the minus strand of CBFDEF010000055.1, from coordinate 4,800 downwards.
TGTACATCTTTGACATTAAATGGATATACAGATTGGCGTCTTCCAACTATAAAAGAGTTACAAACTATTGTAGATATATCTAAAAAGAAACTTGCAATAAATACAGAATTTAAATTTACTGAACCTAGTAGTTATTGGTCAAATTCACAAGATATGGTAAATAAAAACAACGCTTGGTATGTTGGATTTAAAACAGGTGCAACATTTAGAGATAGTAAAGATTATGATTGTTATATTAGATGTATACGCTCAAGGTTTAAAAAATGATAAATAAAATTATTCTTTTATGTTTACCTCTATTTCTATTTGCGGTAAATAATCCATATGAACAATTAAAAACTGATGAAAAAGTAAATCTTTTAGTAAACTATTTTTTAAACAAAGATTTAAAAGCATTAATACCTCCCAAACCAATCAAAGAATCAATTGAAGATAATTCACCAATAAATCCTATTAAATATGAGTTATACTTTAGTTATATACAAAGATTAAAAGCTATAAATGATTCACGAAAAGAGGAACAAAAAGATATTAATGAAAAATATGCTGGTAAGATTGGGTTTCATAATGGTAGATTAAATAAACTAAAGCGTTTTTATGAAAAAGAAGAAAACATACACCCTATATTGCAAAATAATTTTAACAAAGTTTATAAAATTTTATATGGAAAACCAAAACTAAAAGAGTTAAAATTCAATAAACAAAGTGGTAAAATAACTGCAATTGTATGGATAGATAGCATCTATAATTATCAAAAGTGGAAAGAGCAAGAGATCAATATAGAGATCCCCTTAGATATTAGAGAGATATTTTTAGAACAATATAGAACAGCTAGAGTTTACATCAATTTTGACTATAAAAATAATATTTTAAAAATAAAAGATTTAACAGTTAAATTTCAAAAAAAAGAATATAAAGCAACCTTTATAAATAAAATAAATGATTCAATTAAACTTGTAATCAAGATAAATGATGATATATTCAAATTAGCAAAAGTCGAGGAATAAAAATGAAGAAAATAGTTAGTGGGTTATTACTTTTAAGTGCAATAGGATTTGCAAGTGAATACTACGCAAAAATTGAGCCAGCATCTACATACAATGTAAAATCATCTGTTTCAGGAAAAGTATTATATGTCAATAAAAACATTGAGTCAAAAAATATAAAAAATGATACTATTATAAAAATTGATTCAAATGTAAATAGTATAGATTTAAAACAATCAAAAATTAAACTCTCTGGATTAAAAGATATTTTAGCTATTGAAAAGAGTACACTAAAAAGTTTTCAAAAAGTATCTTCAAAATCAAAATTTGATAAAGATAATCAAAAAATAAAAATTTTAAATGTTGCTTCATCAATTAGTGATTTAGAGACAAAGGTTGCAACATTAAAAGATTTGATTTCAAATAAAACACTAAAAGAACAAAATAGATATATATATAATATTGCAGTTGAGATTGGAGACTATGTAAACCCTGGTACTCTTTTATATACCGCTATGGATTTAACAAAAGGTAAACTTCAAATATTTATACCTATATCAAAAGCTAATGAGATAAAAAACAAAACAATATATTTAAATGGAGAAAAAACTGATTTAAAAATCTCTAAACTTTATACAGTTTCAGATACTAAACATATCTCATCTTATAAATGTGAGATTGATATACCATCACCTAAAGAGTTTTCACTCCTTACTAAAATCGAATTTAAATAAAGTACCTAGTCATTGACTTATAGAGAACTATTTGCCAAACACAAAATTGTACGGCAACTCTCAACTGTACAATTTATAGCATATTTTGGAGCATGGTTTTCAAATGTTGCAATTTATTCTATGCTTATAGATTTTGGTGCAAGTGCTTTTTTAATTGCATCAGTTACTGCAATGCATCTTATTCCTGGTGTAATATTATCACCATTTAGTGGAAGTATTGTTGATAGAATTCCAGTAAAGCCATTAATGTTGACCTTATTAAGTATAGAACTTACTATGACACTTTGTTTTTTACTAATAAACTCTATTAATGATATTTGGATGTTATTGATCTTTTTATTTATTAGAATGGGTAGTGCTTCTATATTTTTTACAACAGAGATGTCTCTATTGCCAAAAATTTTATCAGGTCAAGATTTAGTAAAAGCAAATGAGTTACACTCTATTATATGGTCTTTTACATTTACTGCAGGTATGGCACTTGGTGGTATTATAGTTAATATTTATGGTGTAAAAATATCATTCTTAATTGATGGTATGTTTTTCTTAATTGCTTTAGTTATTTTAAGCCAAATTGACTTTAACTTAAAACCTACAAAAATCGATCATCATATATTTCAATCAATAAAAGATGGGCTATTTTATCTTATAGAAAATAAACACCTTTTTCATTATATGTTTCTACATGCAATTGTAGGATTTACTGCCTTTGATGCTTTAGTAACTTTACTTGCTGATTATAACTATAAATATGTTTTAGCTGTACCTTTAGCTATAGGTATTACAAATGGTATTAGAGCTTTTGCACTTATGATTGGACCATTGTTTATTAGCAATTGGATAAATAAGGAAAGATTATTTTATCTATTTATTATACAAGGTACCACTATAATTATTTGGTCAATTGTTCAAGATAATTTTTATATTGGACTTTTTGGTATGTTTTTAACAGGACTAGCAACGACAACTATTTGGTCATATACCTATGCAATGCTACAAGAAAATGTTAAACAACAATATTTAGGTAGAGTATTAGCGTATAATGAGATGTTGTTTATGCTTACAAATGTAACTACAACTTTTTTTATTGGATTAATGGCAACTTTAGTAGGACTTGATATAATTACAATAATTTTAGGGTTTGCATTTTTTGGTGTTGCTTATTATTATAAATTGATATTTTTACAAAAGGATGAAAAATGGATGAAGAGTTAGGTATGGATAATATTGAACAAAGAGTATTATTATTAGGATTATATAAAAAAGAGGAAGATGAAACATTTAATGATGTTTTAGGTGTTATGGAAGAATCAAGGGTATTTACAAAAAAAGTTGGAAAAAAATATTTAAAAAATCTAAAAGAGTTAAATTATATTTCAAATGATAGTTTTACAATGATTGGTATAGCAAAGGCCAAAGAGGTTGAATCTGAGTTTAAAATATAATTTTTAAACTCAGATTCTATATATTCTATCCAATAATTTAAAATTATACCACTGCCCTTTATATATTAACAGCTAGCTTTTTAATTAACTATTTAAGTTATATTAAATCATTCATTTTAGTTCCGAAATTTGTTTCATAATTAATAAAATATCATCATAAGACAATGGTTTTTTTATGTAAATATCTGAAAGATTATCTTCAATTTTTTCAGATCCCCTTGATGCTGTTATAAATATAACAAAGATATCTTCTCTAATCTTTTTAATCTCTCTTACCATTGATATACCATCCATTTTAGGCATCTTAATATCTGTAATAATTACATCAAAATTTTTTATATTTTGATCTTCTTGAGTTTTAATAAAAACGTCAACTCCCTCTTTCCCATTTGTACAAATAACAACATCATTAAAAAATTTACTTAAAAATGTTCCTGTACCATTACGAATTTCCTCTTCATCATCAACAAATAATATTTTATAATCTTTTATTTTTTCTCTTAGATTTTTAGTCTCTTCCATATTAGCCCCTAACTTATAATATATGGTAACTCAATTTTAAAACAAGCTCCATCATTTTCATTATTTACTTCTATTATACCATTTAAATGTTTTTCTACAATTATTTTAGACATATAAAGTCCAAGACCTGTACCATTCTTTTCATTCTTTGTACTAAAATATGGATTAAATATCTTATCAATAATATCTACGGGAACTCCACCTGCGTTATCAGAAATTTTTATCTCAACTACATCATTAGCATCTATAATAGATATTATTATTTTTTTATTCTTTATATCATTATCTACTAATGCCTCTTTTGCATTTTTTATGATATTTATAAATACTTGCATTAACTCTCTTGAATATGTTTCAATTTTCTTTCCATTTTTAAACTCAAACACAACCTCTATCTCATGATTTTCCAAAGATTTACCTACAACTTTAATAACCTCATCAATAATACTCTCAGGAAGAACTTTTTCTACAGTTTTTACTGGTCTAAAAAAGTTTTTAAAATCATCAATTGTTTTTGACAACTCTTGTGTTTGCTCCAAAATTTCTACAGCTCCACTTCTCAAAGTTTCATTATCTACCATCTCAAGTTCTATATCAGCTATAATATTATTTGCACCCATTGATATTACACTTAAGGGTTGTCTCCATTGATGAGCAATCATACTTATCATTTCACCCATTGCAGCATGGCGTGATTGAGCTATCATTATCTCCTCTTGTTCTATAACTTTTTTTATATATTTTCTTAATAGTAAATATAGTGCAATAAATACGAAAAGTATTATTGCAATAATTACTATAAATAATACAATTATATTCTCTTTTAATGACGATGTATCTTTACTTGAAAGAAACATAACAACAGAGAATTGTTTTGTTTTATACAATTTATATTTTGAAATATTAAAATTTTCATACTTGTTTAAATCTCCACTTTTATAAAGTAAAATTTTTTCTTTTAAATCATTATCTATATTAGATGTACCCACTATAAAGTCATATCCAGAAGTTAAAAACACCTCATCAATATTTAATCTTTCTTGTATCTCTTTTACTAGAAGATGATTATCATTTAATACTATTGAAAAACACAATTTACCAATAACTTTTCCT
>CBFDEF010000054.1:0-10994 GCA_965603755.1 uncultured Arcobacteraceae bacterium | reverse complement strand
AAGTGTTGGACCTAGTCTTGGTGCTGATAGTATTAATGCTTCAATGATGGCACTTGTAGCTGGATTTGTATTAGTTGTAGTATTTATGGTTATGTATTATGGTATAGGTGGTGTTATTTCAAATGTTGCTTTAATTACAAATATCTTTATAATTATTGCAGTAATGGCAATGTTTGGTGCAACATTAACTCTTCCTGGTATGGCAGGTATTGTTTTAACTGTAGGTATGGCAGTTGATGCAAATGTTATTATAAGTGAAAGAATAAGAGAGTTATTAAAAGCTGGACAAAGCATACCTAAAGCTGTAGAAGATGGATATAAAAATGCTATGAGTGCAATTTTAGATGCTAATATTACTACACTATTGGTTGCCGTTATTTTATATGTATATGGTACTGGACCTATAAAAGGTTTTGCTATTACGATTAGTATTGGTATTTTAGCTTCTATGATTACTGCAATTTTAGGTACACATGGTATCTATGAGGCTTTAATGCCTAAAATGGTTAAAGATAAAAACTTAAAAAAATGGTTTGGAGTTAATTAATGGAAATTTTTAAACAAAACAAAACATATGATTTTATGGGTAAAAGATTACCATTTTTAGGGTTCTCTGCACTTCTAGTTATTATATCATTTGTATTATTATTTACAAAAGGTTTAAATCTTGGAATTGATTTTTCTGGTGGAACTTTAGTTCAAGTTCAATATACACAAAATGCACCTATTGATAAAGTAAGAGATGTATTATCAACAAATGAAAAGTTTGATAAGGCAGTTGTTACTAAGTTTGGTAGTGATAGTGAAATAATTATTAAAATACCTACATCAACTACAACTCTTGGAAAAGATATTGGTGATGATGTAAGAGAAATACTAAAAACTACAGGTGAATATGAGATAAGAAGAGTTGATATGGTTGGGCCTAAAGTTGGTAATGCTTTACAAGAAAAAGGTATTATGGCTTTAAGTTTGGCATTAGTTATTATTCTTATTTATGTATCATATAGGTTTGAGTGGCGATTTGCAGTTGCATCAATTTTAGCTCTTATTCATGATATATCGATTGCTTTAGGTGCTATAGTACTATTTAATGTTGATGTAAACCTTGATATATTAGCTGCAATTTTAACTATACTTGGTTATTCACTAAATGATACAATTATTGTTTTTGATAGAATTAGAGAGGGTGTAAATACATCAAAAGAGAATCACTTAGATTCAGTTGTTAACGAATCTGTATCTATGACTTTAAGTAGAACAACTCTTACATCACTTACAACATTTTTTGTTGTATTAACTCTTTATCTATTTGGTGGTGAGATTATTAATGGATTTAGTTTTACACTTTTAGTTGGTGTTGTTGTAGGAACTTATAGTTCTATTTTTATTGCAGCATCATTTTTAGTTCAACTAAACTTTTCTATATCAGATTATAGAGCAGTACAAGCCCAAAAAGATAAACGAAAAAAAGAAAAAGATAGAATGAGAGCTCAATTTGAGCAAGGAACAGTATAAAGAATTTACACTTCTTTATACCATTCAAATATTTTCTAACAAATTTTAATCATAAATCCTATTTTATACATTCCTGACAACTTCATATAATTAATAAATTATAATAATAAACTAATAAAGAGACCTACTTGAGACTTCTTTATACTATACTGTCTAAAGTATTAGAAGAGTAAAAAGAAATCTAAGTGTTTTGATTAACTTTTTCATGCTAAATTTCTAATTCTTAAAGAGTTATTAAAAAATAAAACACTTTATTGATAAATATAATAAATGGAGATATATAAAAAGTGGAAACGATTTTAATAGTAGATGATACAAAAACAAATATAAGTATTTTAATGGAACTATTAGGTGATAAGTATGATGTAGTAGCAGCTCTTGATGGGGAAACTGCTTTAGAGATAATTCAAGAGGAAAAAATAGATCTAATTTTACTTGATATTATGATGCCTGAGATGGATGGATATGAGGTATGTAGTATTTTAAAAAATGATGAAACCTATGAAGCAAAAGATATACCTATTATTTTTATTACTGCAATTACTGATGAGAATAATATTGAAAAAGCTTATGATGTAGGTGGAAGTGATTATGTAACTAAACCATTTAAACCAAAAGAATTAATAGCAAGAGTTAGAAGGGAACTAAAATTACAATCTATAATAGACCATTTAGAATTTATATCATCACACGATATTATGACAGGTATTTATAATAGAAGAAAGTTTTTTGAATTAGCTGAAAATATATTTGATAAAAAAGATGACAACTTATATGCAATTATGATAGATATAGATAAGTTTAAAAATATAAATGATACCTATGGTCATCCAACAGGTGATAAGGTTATAAAACTAGTTGCATCAACTATTAGTGAAAATCTAGATAAAAATGTTCTTTTTGCTAGATTAGGTGGAGAAGAGTTTGCAGTAGTGTCATATTATGATTCATATGAAAGTGCAGTAAAAATTGCTGAACTACTTAGAATAGAAGTTGAAAAACAAGAAGTACTAAGTGATGACAATAATATTATAAAATTTACAATAAGTAGTGGTATAGCAAAAATATCACAAGATACTCAAACAATAGATGAATTACTAAAAGAAGCTGACACAGCCCTTTATGATGCAAAAGGTAGTGGAAGAAATAAAGTTATATTTAGAGTAAAAGAGAGTTAAGGGTAAGAAAAATGAAACAAATTGATCATTGTATAAATTTTTTAATAAAACCTGAACAGTTAAACACTTTAATACAATCTAATAAAGAGATTGTAATAGTTGATGTTCGAGAAAAAGATGAATACATAATAGGTCATATACCTTTTGCTCTTAATGCCCCAGAACTATTTACCTATTTACCTGAAGGGATTACAACAGATGAAGAAAAAAGTGATTTTATCACATTTTTTTCAAAGTTATTTAGTAGTTTAGGTATAAGTAAAGATCAAACAGTTGTATTATATGAAACAAAATATACACTAAAATCCCCAAGAGGATTGCTGGTATTAAAATATTTGGGCTATGATGAGCAGAATATAAAAGTTTTAGATGGAGGCTATCATAGATGGTGCCAGTCAAATCTTTCTATAAGTACAAAAGAAGAAGTTAGTATTTCAAAAGAGTTTATACCTAAAGTAGATGATAAATTATTTGTTGATTATAATGAGATGTTAGAGTTGATATATGATAAAAATACTTTTGTAATAGATACTAGAGATAAAGATGAGTGGTTGGGAATAAGCTCATCTCCTTATGGTATTAACTTTGCACCAAAAAAAGGAAGGTTGCCAAATGCTATTTGGATAGAGTGGTATGACTTTATTACAAATGATATGTTAAGTATTCAAAGTTTAGAGACTATACAAGAGATATTAAGAAAAAAAATATTAATAAAAATGATTCTATTGTTTTATACTGTTTTAAAGGGGCAAGGTTATCAAATAGCTATATAGCTCTACGGAGACTTGGATATACAAATATTAGAATATATTTTGCGGGATGGAACGAATGGTGTAGAAAAGAAAATGCACCAATTATAAATGAGGTTGAAAATACTAATAACCCAATCTTAAAAGAAAATATTTTACTAAAAGAGCAACTTGATAACTTAAATATTCAGCATTCGCAGTTGATTGATTTCCCAAAATACAATACCGAACCTGTGTTTTCATTTGGTAGGGATGGAATGATAGATTTTTTTAATGAATCGAAAAGTAAAAATTTACCTAGCATAGTAAAATTTTCAGATTTATTTCCAAAAACTAAACAAAAAGATATTTTTAATTTTATTGATAATTCACTTGAAGAGAGTATAACCATAATTGAGAATGAGAAATATTATTTATTAAATTTAAAAGGTTCAAGAGATATGAACAGAATACTTGTATATGGATTTGATACAACACAATTAAATTTATCTAATATATCGTTACAAGAACAGAAGCAAAAAGCTGAAACTGCAACCAAAGCAAAATCAGAATTTTTAGCAAATATGTCTCATGAGATACGAACACCAATGAATGGTATTTTGGGTATGACATATTTAGCTTTAGATAATCAAAATCCAAATAAGCAAAAAGATTATTTAAAAAAGATTGATAGTAGTTCAAAATCACTTTTAGCTATTATAAATGATATTTTAGATTTTTCTAAAATAGAAGCAGGTAAATTGCATATTGACAATATCGACTATGATATAAATAATGTAATTTCAAATTTAAGAAATTTAGTTGAGTTAAAAGCTTATGAGAAAGATTTAAAATTACATATTTTTTATAATGATAAAGATACTATATATCATGGAGATCCTTTAAGAATAGGGCAAGTCTTAATAAATCTTGTAAATAATGCTATAAAATTTACCCATAGCGGTACTGTAGAGGTAAATATAACAAGAGTAAATGATAAGCTTAACTTTTGTATTAAAGATACTGGAATTGGAATGAATGATATTCAAGTTAAAAGCTTATTTAAACCATTTAATCAAGCAGATGGAAGTACTACTAGAAAATATGGTGGTACAGGTCTAGGTTTATCTATTTCTAAACAACTTGTAGAGTTAATGGGTGGCGATATTTGGGCTAAAAGTAAACTTAATGTAGGAAGCGAGTTTTATTTTTCTATCCCTTTTGTCGTTGGAGATAATAAAAATATAATTGAAAATAAAAAGTCACTATTAGAATTACAAAAATCAGTAACAAGGTTAACAGGAAGTCAAATTCTTTTAGTAGAAGATAACAATACAAATAAAGAGATTATTCATGATCTTTTAGCTGTAAGTGGTATAAAAATTGATGATGCATATGATGGGATTATGGCAGTTGAGTTATTTAAGAAAAATCAAAATAAATATGAATTAATTTTAATGGATATACAAATGCCAATAATGGATGGATATGAAGCAACAAAACAAATAAGAGAGCAGGATAAAAATATACCTATTATTGCCCTAAGTGCAAATGTGATGAAAGAGGATATTGAAAAAACAAAGCTTGCAGGTATGGATGAACACCTAAATAAACCTATAGAAATAGAGAAGCTTTACTCTACACTATTGAAATATATTAAACCTAAAAGTGCCAAGAGTGAAGTGTTAAGTGCAAAGAGTAATGAAGATACATATATACCAAAGTTTATAAATATTGATAGCTCTATAGGTCTAAAACACATTGGAAATAATAAAAAATTATATATAAAAATATTAAATGATTTTAATAAAGATTATAATAATTTAGATTTAGAATCTTTAGATAAAGAAAATTACAAAATAACACTTCATACATTAAAAGGTCTTAGTGCTAATATTGGTGCAGTTGAATTACATAAAATTATAAAACAATTAGAAGATACAAAAGATACTTCATTACTGGCTAAACTAAAAGATGAACTCTCAATTGTAATAGATGAATTAGAAGATAAACTTAATCTCCAACATAAAGAGATTAAAACTGCAAGTTTAACTCTTGGTACTTTAAAAAGAGAAAAACTGTTTAATGCTTTAAAAGATGCAGTAAATAGCAAAAGATTTAAAAAATGTGAACCTATTATAGAAGAGATAGAAAAGTATGAGTTAAATAGTAAAGATAGAGAATTATTTCAAAGTATAAAAAGTTTTGTAGAGGAATATAATTTTAAAGATGCGATTAAAATAATAGCCAAGGGTATATAAAAGTGTTATTTTACAAAGATAAAGAGTGTTTTGTTATAATATCAAATCAAGTAATTTAGAGGAGTTGGATTGTCAAGATTATTAAAATATTTTTTTGTTATTTTATTGTTTCATAATAGTTTAAATTCTTATGAACTAGAAGAAAAGTTACAAGTTATAATTACAGGAAAGATAGCTAAGTTTATCTCATGGAATGATGATGATTCAAAAGAATTGGTAATTACAATTTTTAATAATAAGTTTGGGAATTATTTTGATGAATTGTATCAAGATAAAAAAATAAAAGGTAAAAATGTAGTTATAAACTATATAGATAAAATAGAACAAATAAAAAATACTCACATCCTATATATTTGTAATAGCGATTTCAATACACTAAATAATATTTTCAATTATACAAAAGATAAAAAAATAGTTACCATTAGTGATATTAGAGGTTTTGTCCAAAAAGGTGGAATGGTTCAAATATATCAAAAAAACCAAAAACTAAAACTCAAAATAAATCTTGATGTTGCAAATAAAAAAGATATAAATATAAAATCATCACTATTAAGAATAGTTGATATTGTAAGGGATAATAAATAATGAGATATAAACTACATAAACTTTTGTTATCTGCTGTTATTTTAACAAATCTAAATGGTTCAGATGATTTATTTGACGAAAGCTTAGAATCTATATTAAATGAAAATGTAGAGATAAAAGCACAATTAGGTACAAGGGAAAATTCAAAAAACATTTTGGATTCAGCAAGTGCTGTTGATGTTATTACATCAGAACAAATTGAAAACTCTGGTCAAACAAAATTAACAAATCTATTAAAATATTTTGTAGCAGGATTTAATGTTATTGAAACTTCTGTTGCAGACGGTAGTGATCATGTAAACAGTTTTACACTAAGAGGTATGAGTTCTGACCAAGTGTTGGTTCTAGTAAATGGAAAAAGATTACATACATCTGCACTTCTTCATGAGGGTTCTGTAATCTTAGGAAGCGGAACTACACATGTGGATTTAAATACTATCCCTTTGATAGCAATTGAAAAGATAGAAATTTTAAGAGATGGAGCCGCAGCACAGTATGGTTCAGATGCTATATCTGGAGTTATAAACATAATCTTTAAAGGGGAAGATTCAAATAAAATAACACTTCATACTGGAAAAAGAAAAAAAGGTGATGGAGAAACAGAACAAATTGAGAGCTTTTTATCTATCCCCTTAAAGTATGATGGATTTGCAAATATTGCACTGCAAGCTACTAAATCTAAGCAAACTCAAAGAGCTGGAGTGGATAGAAGAATTACCCCTGAAGTACAAACTACACATGCAGGATTGCCTGATGAACAAAGTATGTCTATAGTTTTTAACACTCAAATACCTCAAAAAAATGACAATGTATATTATGCAACTATCTTAGGGCATTATAAAAATAGCGATTCTAGTGCATTTTATAGAACACCTGATGATACAAGAGCTATATATCCAGAGGGATTTTTACCAATAATTACAGGTGAAAATAAAGATTTATCATCAACTTTTGGCATAAATGGCATTTTTAGTAATTCTATAAAGTGGGATATTAGTAATACTTATGGATATAACTCTTTTACGTATGGTTTAAAAGATAGTATGAATTATACTTTAGGTATAGATTCCCCAACAACATTTAATAGTGGTGAGTTAGAATTTATACAAAATAGTACAAATATTGATCTAAAAAAAGAAACTAATAATTATACAATAGCAGTAGGTGCTGAGTATAGATATGAAAATTATAAAATTAAAGCAGGAGATGAAAGCTCTTATGTTGGTACTGCTTCACAGGGATTTGCTGGCTTTAGACCTGATAATGAAGTAGATGTAAGTAGAGGAAACTATGCTGTCTATTCTGATATAAACTATAAAGTGGATAATCAATTGACAACACAATTAGCTTTAAGATATGAAAACTATTCTGATTTTGGATCTACAAAAGATGTAAAAGGGTCAGTTAAATATAAAGTAACGCCGAAATTACTTTTAAGATCTACAGCTAGTACAGGTTTTAGAGCACCATCTTTGGCACAATCCAACTTTTCACACACTTCATCATTTTTAAGTGGTAGTGATTTGTTATTAAAAGGTATATTTTCAAATTCACATCCAGTATCACAATCTCTGGGTGCTACACATTTAAAACCAGAAAAATCAAATCATTTTGCACTTGGAAGTGTCTATGAAATATCAAATGAATCATATTTGACGGTTGATTATTTTTATATTACAGTAAGAGATAGAATTATTATTTCAGATAAGTTATATGCCACAACACTAGACCAAATAAGTATATTTAATAGCTATGGGGTAAATCAAGCTTCATATCTAACAAATGCAATTGATACTAAAACAGATGGAGTAGATATCAAATTTAATAATAAATATGAGTTTAAGAATAGTTCGATTTTAGATTCTACATTTTGGTATCACTATAATAAAAATAAAATTACAAGCATTAATGGAACAATTTCTGATGCTAAAATGGCACAAGTTCAAAATGGACAACCAAATTATATGCTAAAGATGTTAAATCAATATACAAAAGGACAATTTACTTATGGTCTAAATATAAGTAGATTTGGCTCAATGTCTCACGCTCTTGGTGCTACTGTGTATAAATTTGATCCAGTTACAACTGTAGATTTAAATATAAATTATAAATACAATAAAAAAGTAAGTCTATCTTTGGGAGGTAATAATATTTTTGATGTGATGCCTGATAAATGGGATAGATCAAATCCTTATTTAGGATATGATGGAATGCTGCCATATTCAAATAATTCACCAATTGGATATAGTGGTGCATATTATTATGTAAAACTATCTTGTGAGTTTTAGAATTGGATATTAAATTGGATTCGATTAAGAAAAAGTTATTAACCATATTTATACTGATCTCTGTTATCTCTGTATCTTTAGCTTCTGTTACAATATTTGGATATATTGTACAAAAGAAGACTAGTACAGATATAAAATTATTAAAAAAACTGACAAAAATAATGTCAGAGAATTTAAAAGCAACTCTTGAATTTGAAGATATAAAAAGTGCTACAGAAATACTACGTTCTCTTAAAATTGATGATACTATTGAACTAGCATATCTATTTAATCAAAAACAGACTCTTTTTTCATCATATTTGAAAAGTAGTGTAGATATAAATATACTTGATAAAAAAATAGATAAATTTTTACAACAAGATATTTTAAATTTTAAAGAAAATCAAAGGTATATAGACTTTGATACTCTTATTATATATGAGCCAATATTTTTGGATAATGATTTTATAGGTTCTCTTATAATTTGTTCTTCAACAAAAGATACAAAAGAAACACTAAAAGAAGTGATGGTTACTTTGTGTATATTACTTATAATTTTAGTTTTGATAATGATATATATAGCATCTATTTACCAAAAGAAGTTTACTTTACCAATATATAAATTAATAGATGAGATTGAGGATATTTCAAAAAATCAAAACTATAATAAAAATATTACGATAGAGACAAATGATGAATTTAAAATTGTATTTGATGGTTTTAACAATATGCTAAAGATTATACAAAAACAAAATAATATTCTCAATATAGAGAAACAAAAAGCTGAACAAGCCACAAAGTCAAAATCAGAGTTTTTAGCAAATATGTCCCATGAGATACGAACACCAATGAATGGAATCATAGGTATGTCACATCTAGCTTTAAATACAAATCTTGATGAGAAACAAAAAAACTATATCCAAAAAATAGATAATAGTGCCAAAAATCTTTTAGGAATTATCAATGATATTTTAGACTTTTCTAAAATAGAAGCAGGAAAATTAGCTATTGAAAAAGTTGAATTTGATATGTTTAGTGTAGTTGAAAGTGTAATAAACCTAATAGAGTTTAATGCACATGAAAAAAATCTAGAGATAATTGTAAGCTATGGAGACAATATCGGTAAACACTTCTATGGTGACCCACTTAGAATATCCCAAATCATTACAAATCTTATGTCAAATGCAGTTAAATTTACCCATGAAGGTGAAGTTGGTATTTTTATAAAAAAAGTAACAAAAGATAGATTTAGATTTGAAATTATTGATACAGGTATTGGTTTAAGTGATAATGAACAGGATAAACTATTTAACTCATTTTCACAAGCAGATGGTAGTACTACTAGAAAATATGGGGGAACTGGTCTTGGACTTTCTATATCTAAACAATTAGTAGAACTCATGGATGGTGATATTTGGGTTGAGAGTGAAAAAGAGCAGGGTAGTAAGTTTATATTTGAGATAGAACTAGAAGAATTAGTTAAAAATAAAAAAACATATAACCAATATAGTGATAAAAAAGTGTTAGTAGTAGATGATAATAAAACTTGGCATGAGATATTAACTTCACTTCTTAGTAATTTTGGTTTAGAAGTAGATATTGCATATGGTGGACACCATGCACTAGAGATACTTAATAAATGTAATAATAAATATGATGCAATACTTATGGATTGGAATATGCCTCAACTTGATGGTATAGAAACAACAAGACTTATAAATAAAGAGTGTGAACTTCAAAAACCACCTACGGTTATAATGGTAAGTGCATTTAGACAAGAATCTATTGTAAATATGGCAAAAGAGGTTGGTATTGATATATTTTTACAAAAGCCTGTAAATCCATCTATTTTAAATGATGTATTATCAGATGTTTTTAAAGGTGATATAAAAGAGAGTTATACTCATCATAAAACTTACAGTGCAAATGAAGTAGATATAAATAGCCTAGCAAATAGTGCAATACTACTAGTAGAAGATAATTATATCAATCAAGAGATAGTATTAGGGTTACTTGAAAATAGTGGAATAAATATAGATATAGCTTCCAATGGAAAAGAAGCAGTAGAATTATACAATCAAAATACAGATAAATATGAACTAATACTTATGGACCTACAAATGCCAATTATGGATGGGTATGAAGCTACAACTAAAATAAGAGTACTAAATAAAGATATACCAATCATAGCTCTAACAGCAAATGCTATGAAAGAGGATATAGAAAAAACAAAACAAGCTGGTATGCAAGAACACTTGAATAAACCAATTAATGTAGAGAAACTTTATGCAACACTTTTAAAATATATATCATGCAATTCCGCAGGTGCGAGGACAAAAAAAGTTGATAATAGAAACTTAATCATAAATAGTGACAATGAGATAGTGATTCCAGACTTTATTAATATAGATACTACTATGGGATTATCACATTGTAACCAAAATAAAAAACTATACC
>CBFDEF010000053.1:0-11028 GCA_965603755.1 uncultured Arcobacteraceae bacterium | reverse complement strand
GTTGTAATATTTACTTACTATCTTTTTGCTTCAAATACTTTAAAAAATATATCAGTAGAAAACTTAATAAAAATAGAAAAAAAGTATGGAGAACGAGCAAAGCGAAGAGTAGTGCTATGGGATAAAATGCTTGAAGATGCCAAAGGTGAAAAGAGAGTCAAACAACTAAAAAAAGTAAATGACTTCTTTAACAGAATGAGATACCTAACAGATAACATAGTATGGAAAAGGGAGGATTATTGGGCTTCACCTTTTGAATTTATGGGTGTTGGTGCTGGTGATTGTGAAGATTATGCAATCGCAAAATATTTTGCGTTAAGAGCTTTGGGTGTCCCTGAAGAGAAACTAAAAATAACATATGTTAAATTAAAACAAAAAAGCAAAAAATATGAAGAGGCACATATGGTATTAAACTATTATCATAGACCAAACTCAACACCAATTGTTTTAGATAATATTAATAAAAAGTTAAAATTAGCAACAAAAAGAACAGATTTAAAACCTATTTATAGTTTTAATGCCTCTGGACTATGGGCAGCTCAAAATAAAACAAAAAGCTTAAAAAGTCAAGGTGCTAATAAACTAAAAAAATGGCAAGCTATGATGTCAAGAATTTAAAAGGAATAATATGACACTTTCAAAACAACTTTATATAATAATATCATTTATATTTTTTATGATATTTACGGGAAATTTTATAATTAGTGTAACAAATTTTAAAAACTATTTAATTGTAGAGTCAACGACAAAGTCGCAAGATACTGCAACATCTTTAGGGATGAGTCTAAAGTTATTAATAGATAATAAAACAGATTCAGAAATTACATCAACAATAAGAGCAATTGCCAATAGGGGATTTTATAAGGAGATTAGACTTGAAGATGTTGAGTTTTCTTTTTCTAAAGAGGATTTAATAAATAGAAATTCAAAACTTGATAGTAGCTATGACATAAAAGATGTAAAAGTAAATATTACTGATGGGGAGATAATTAGTTCAGCAGTAGATAATGAATTAGAAAATGAGTTGCTAGAGCTAGAGGGAGAAACATCTAAAATAAATAACAATAAAATTGTTTATTCATTTATAGCATCAAAAGATTTCCCAAATAACAAAATGTTGACTATTAATTATACTGCTTTTAATGATACTAAATCTTTAGGTTTATCAACTCAAATGGAGATAAATAAAGTTTTAGTACAAGTTATAAGAGAAGAGAAATTTGAAGGAATACCTCAATGGTTTATAGATGCTCTTCCTATGAAAATGGTTGAGACTAAAAGTGAGATTAGCAATGGGTGGAAAACAAAAGCAATTATATATGTTAGTGCAAATGCAGGTGATGCGTATGCCCAACTTTATGAGCAGGCAAAAGGTGCTATTTATTATTCAATAGTTTTATTTGCAATATCGATAGTTTTATTAATATTCTTTTTAAGATTTATACTTCAACCACTAAAAGATATTGAATTATTAGCAAAAAATATTTCACAAGGAAGATTTGAAACAATTAAAAAACTTCCATGGACAAAAGAGCTTAAAAATGTCTCTTTAACTATGAATGATATGTCAAATAAGATTAAAAATATGATTAGTAAATTAAATAAAAATCTGGAAAAAATGACAGAGCAACTTTCTCGTGATGATGTTACTGGTCTACAAAAAGAGCAAACATTCAATACTGATATGAAAAAGATGTTTATAAAAAAAGAGGATGGATATGTATTTAGTGTAAAATTATATAATTTTGGAGATTTTGCAAAAAACCACTCAAATAAAGTTGATGATACATTTTTAAAAGAGTTTGCAACTATACTAAAAAATAGTGATAAAGAGATACAAGCTTATAGATTTTTTGGTTCTACATTTGTAATGATATCAAAAAAATCAGAATATAAAGATATTGAACAATTAGTTTTAAATCTGAAAAAAGAGTTTGAACAATTGTCTTTAAAATATGAATTATCATGTGTAGCACATGTTGGGGTAACACCATTTAATCAAATAAGTACAACAGATGATATTTTAGCTTTGGCAAATGAAGCATATGAAGCTGCTAAGCAGGTTGGAACTAATGAGTTTTATATCAGGGATAAAAGTGATTTAGCAAGAGATATGCAAGAGTGGAAAGAGTTAATTTTTGATATTATTGATAATGGCAAGTTTAATGTTGGATATATTAATCAAGCGTTAGCACTTGATGAAAGTGGAACTATTTTACTTGAAGAAGCATTCACAAGTGCAAGAGATAAAAATGACAAAACGATACCTATAGGTACATTTGTATCGATCGCACAAGAGTATAATAAAGTTATTGATTTTGATAAAGCAGTAATAAAGCAAGTTATACAGTATATTAATACAAATAATATAAAACATCAAATCCTTATAAATTTAGCTTTCGATTCATTGATGGATAGTGATTTTAAGTTATGGCTAGAAAATATTCTAATACAAAATAAAGATATATCAGAGCAATTAGCTTTTAGTGTTACAGCTTATGGTTGTGTACAAGATATTGAAGCATTTAAAGTATTTATTGCTTTGGTACATAAAAATAACACTAAGGTTATTCTAAAACGATTTGAGACCAAGTTTATACCTTTGGATAGTTTAAAAGAGTTAAATCTTGACTATATAAGATTAGCAAGAGATTATACAAATGGAATATCAACAGATAAAAGCAAGCAAAGTTTTGTAGAATCAGTTTGTGAACTCTCTAAACTATTAAATATAAAAGTATTTGCAGAAAGTGTAAGTGATGAAGAAAGTTTCGAAAAACTAAAAGAGTTAGGTATTTATGGAGCAAGTAAATAAAAAGTAGTATATACAACTTTTTATTTTAATAAATCTAAAGCTTCTTTAAATTTATATTTGTTTATGAAAGCTTTTAATTGCATAAATATTTTTAAACTTTCTGTATCCAGTTTATATTGTTCAATCTCTTCTATAATTTTATTGCATATTTTTGGTCTATTTGTTTTAATTGCATCTTTTAAGTTAAGAAATAATATATCTTTATTTTTAGTATCAAGTTCTAATTTTGAACTATTAACTTCAACATTTTTAACTTTTAAAGTTTTTAACTCTTCTAAAATAATATCTAACTCTTTTTGAAGTTCAATTAAGAGACTTTTATCTTTTCTTTTTTCTATTACTTGTATTATATTAAATAAAGGAAGTGCACCAATGGTTGAAGATAAACCTTTGATTGTATGGATAACTCTTGTTTGTTCATCATCACTTAACTCTTTAATATTTAAACCAGTATAGTTAAGTTTGAAATCATTTAAAATTTTTAAATATAATTTTTTATCACCAGCTAAATGGATAAGGGCTTGATCGCTATTGATATTTATAAATTTTGGAATGATTGTATCACTATTGTTAATATCTAATGACAAAGTTTGAGTTTGTTTTTTAGGGATATATTTTAAAAGAGTTACATAAAGTTTCTCAATATCAATAGGTTTATTTAAATGTTCATTCATCCCTAATAGAAGCGATTTATCTGTATCCTCAGTCATTGCATTTGCAGTTAATGCAATAATAGGTATATCTTTATTAATCTCTCGGATTAACTTAGTAGCTTCATATCCATCCATTATAGGCATTTGTATATCCATAAGGATTAGTTCGTATTTAGAAGGATTGTTTTTATATATTTTTAAAGCCATTGCACCATCATATGCATCTGTAATATTAATACCACTTATCTCTAAAAGAGAGTGAATAATCTCTCTATTTATACTATTGTCTTCTGCAAGAATTATGTTACTGTCTTTTAAAGATATCATATCATTTTGTAATTTCTTTAGCGATTTCTTTTCTAGATTTATATTCTCTTTATTCCCTTTTTTAAGAGGTATTTCAAAGATAAATTCACTTCCAATATTGGGTTGACTATTTATCCAAATTTTACCATTCATAAGTTCAATTAACTGTTTTGATATAGAAAGTCCAAGACCAGTTCCCCCATATTTTCTTGTAGTACTTTCATCTGCTTGAGAGAATGGTTGAAATAATTTTTTTTGTTCATCCTCACTTATCCCAATTCCAGTATCTTTAATTTTAAATCTAAGAGAACCGTTATTTTGGTTTTCTATGTAGATACTAACTTTACCGGACGATGTAAATTTTATTGCGTTATTACCTAAATTTATAAGTATTTGTCCAAGTCTATTAGGATCACCAAAATAAACACTATTTTTAGTATCATTATAAATATTAAACTCTAAATCTTTTTCATAAGCCTTTAATTCAATAATATTTCGTAAATTAATAATAACTTTATTCATATCAAAGTCTATATTTTCTATATTAAGTTTTCCAGCTTCTATTTTACTAAAATCAAGGATATCGTTAATAATAGATAAAAGATTTGAAGCAGAACTGTCTATTTTACGAATATATCCTTTTTGTTTAATAGGATCATCTGTATCTAATGCCAAGTGGGTCATACCCAATATTCCATTCATAGGAGTTCTTATCTCATGAGACATATTTGCTAAAAAATTCGACTTGTATTGTGTGGCTTGTTCTGCTTTTTCTTTTTGATTTTCCAACTCTCTTATTGTTTTTTGGAGTTGTAATTTTGTTATTTGTAGATTTTTATTTGTTTTTGAAACTTGTTTTGTTCTAACAGCTAGCTTAGCATGAGATTGAATCATATTCCCTTCAACCTCTTTTTGGGTTGTTGTATCTACTAAAATAGAGTATTTTACATCTCTACCATCAGGCCAACTGATAAATTCATCATATGATTTTATCCATCTATCATCTAGTTCATCAAAGAATTCAGATTCATTTTTTTTAATAATCTCTTTACCCATAGTACACCAAGAACATTTTTCTTCTCGTCCATATAGTTTTTCCCAACAGTACTCCTCTTGAGGTGCGTACATATTTTCTCTGATAAGTTTATTTGCATAAACTATTTTAAAAGTTTTTACATCAACAGCATAGGCACCAAAAGGTACAACATCTAAAAGTGCTTCAAATAGTTTATTTTCTAACATATCTAAATCCTAAATTTTATTTTATTTCTACCCGCTATCTTTGCTTCATAGAGTTTTTTATCCGCATCATCTAAAAGTACATCTATAGATACATCATCTGTTTTTTCTACAACACCAATAGATACAGTAAATGTAATATCTTTAGAATTTGATGATACTATTAACTCTTCCGTGGATTTTCTAATATTTTCAAGTTTATTTAGAGAATCAGTTTCATTATTAGATGGAAGTACTAATGCAAATTCTTCTCCACCAATACGACCAAAAATATCATCTTCATCTAAATATTTTTCTATATTTTTTGTAAAAATTTTAAGTATATCATCCCCTGTTTTATGCCCATATGTATCGTTGATGTTTTTAAATTTATCGAGGTCAAGCATTGCGACAAAAATATACTTATTTTCACATAATTCGGTATCCCAAATTTTATTAACTAAGTTGAAAAAATGACCACGGTTATTTATACCCGTTAAAAAGTCTTTTGTAGCCATAAATTCTAATTTTTTATTAGCTTCTTGTAGTTTTTTTGATTTAATAGCTAGTTTTGCATGAGTTTTAATCATAGTTGCTTGAATCTCTTTTTGCTCTGTTATATCTACAGCTATAGAATATCTCACAGTTCTTCCATCTGGCCATTTTACCAGCTCATCATAGCTTTGAAGCCATTGATCTGTAACTTCATCAAAAAAAGTACTTACAAGTTTTTCACTTTGATATATCGCTTTTCGTTGCTTTAATTCTGGAATTGTACACCAGCTACAAATATCCTCTTGTCCAAAAACTTTTTTCCAACAATTTTTTTCTCTTGGAGCATACATGCTTTCCATCATCATCTTATTTGCATATACTACTTCATAAGTTTCTATATCCACAGCATAGGCTGCAAATGGAATTACATCTAAAAGTGCTTCGAAAAGTTTATTTTCTTTCATTATAAATACCTATTTATTAAATATCATCAAGTATATCTAAATCATCATCTTCATCAACTGCATATTCATCAAATACTTCACCAATAGAAGTAGCTAATTTATCTTGTGTTACAGGTTTTAACATATATCCTACAGCACCTGCTTTTATTGACTTTATTACCATATCTTCTTGTCCATGTGAAGTAACCATAATAATTTTTGCCTCTGGATCAGCTTTTATAATATGACCAACTGCTTCTATACCATCCATATCTGGCATAGTAATATCCATGGTTACTAGATCTGGCTTCATAGAGTTATAGTTATCAATTGCTTCTTGACCATTTTTAGCACCATTTACTACCTCGTGACCTAGCTGTGTCACTAACTTCGTAATCTTTTTTCTTATAATTAGTGAATCATCCACTACTAAAACTTTTAACATATATCTATCCTTTATAATATTTTATTTAATCGAGTCTTCAGAACCCATAGCACTTATACTTAAGCTGCCAAATTGAGTTTTGATATTTGCTGTAACAATTTTAGAGTTTTTATACTTTTTTATATTAGAAGCATCACTTATTGTAATTGGTGGAGTTATAGTTACCCCTTTTCCTCTATTAGGAAAAATAGGAAGAGCTAATCCTATAATAGTATTTATAGTTTCGCCTGTTACACTATCATATATTTCTTCTTTTTCCTCATCCTCTACCTCTTCACCATCCATAAATAATTCTACAAGAGTGTCCAAAAGTTGTTCCTCAAAACTAATTACAACCATCATATTTAAAGTACCGCCAGTACCTATCATAGAGGTATAATCTTTTAAAAAAAGCTTATCTGGACTATCATCTACTACATCAACTTTTTCTATCTCTATCTTCATATCTTCTGATAAAAATAATTTTGACTGAAGAACTAACGCATCTAGTATCATTTTGTTTCCTTTTATTTATTTTATTTATAACTCTATTTCAAATACAAAAGTTGTACCAACATTTAGCTCACTCTGTATCTTAACAGTTCCATTTAGTTTATCTAGTTCAGCTTTTACTGCACTCATACCTATACCTCTTCCTGAAGTATCAGTTACTATATCTTTTGTTGAAAGGTTATCTTTAAAGATATAGTCATACACCTCTTCATTAGTAAGAATAGAAGTATCTACTTCGCTTGAAATCTTTTCTTTTATCTTTTTGATATCTATACCTGCACCATCATCTGAGATGATAATCTGTAATTTATCATTGTCATTGTTAAAACTACAAGATATAGTACCAATTTCATCTTTTCCTAACTCATCTCTTTTTTCAGCTGTTTCTATTCCATGATCCACACTATTTCTAAATATATGTATTAGTGATTTTATAAATGGTTTATAACTCTCAGAAACTAATATATTTTCATCACCTATTATCTCAAACTCATAAACCTCTTTTTCAAGCCTTTGTGCTGTTTGTAATGTTAATCTTGGGTAAGAGTTTAGTTGAGATTTTAAACCTTTTTGTGATAAATATTTAATATCATCAAGTAAACATTTTGACGTTTCAGTATCTATAGCACTTTGTTTCATTAAATTTATATACTGCATCTCTATATTTTTTATAATTTTTTTATCTATATATACAACATTATCATTGTTTAGAAATTTTTGACCTAAAAGTTCATTTATATTATTTAAATCATTTTCCATAAATATACTAAACTCTGTTTCATTTAAAAACTCTATAATTTCCTCATTTGATATATTGATATTGTCAGCTAAAAACTCTGAAAGTTGTGACTCTATTTGATGTAGGTGTTTTGCTGTATCATTCATAAATAGTTGTAAAAAAGTACCTTTAAAAGTATGTATAGTTCTATACAATTCATTTATATTGTATAATGATGTTTTTTTCATATTTACATATTCATTTTTATTTTTGATGAAATATTCAAAATCTTTTTTAACATCATAGAAAATGTCACTGTCTCCTATAATCGTAACTATCATTTTTAATATATTTTGCTCTTTTTTTACTTTTCTTTCTAACCTCTTTTGAGATGATATATTAGTAAGAATAAGCATTATATTATCATCTTCAAGAATTTTATATTCAATTTTTAAGGCTCTTTTATTTAAAATAATATTATTTGGAAGTAGCGATACCATAGATTTTCTAGCAATTGGATTTGTTACACTTAACATATCTTTTAAATCGTCTTTAAACCTTTCACTTTTTTTAGTATCTTTAAATAATATAGTAGATATATCACAATGTTCTAGATTAGATCCTAGTAATCTTTCACACTCTTTTGAATATTCTTCATCTATTATAAAATCTTTATCAAATGTCAAAAATCCTTGACCTGCATTGTTTAATAGAGTTGTTACTTTTTTAGTTTTTTCTAATATTCTAGATTCTAAATTAACATTTAATTCATGTATCTCTTCATGTAGTTTTGCACTTACAACAATATTTTCATTTAATGATTGTGCCATTTGACCAAACTCATCATTAGAATCTAAATCAATTCTATCTACATTATCTTTTTTATTTTGTAAAAACATAAAAAAGTTATCAAGACCCTCTTGAACAATTTGAAGTGGTTTGTTAACAAAAAACATTAACAATATATAAATAAGTATTAAAATAATTATTAAAGATCCAAGATTTATATATAATTTAATTTTATCAGATTTTATTTTTTGAATATCTATCTCTTGATTAAAATTCTCAATTTTTATTCTTGTGTCTTCTTTTAGTTTTTTAATTTTATCAATGATTATTGACTCATCATAATAGAGTGTAATATACCCAATTCTATCCATTGAATCATCACTTATAATATTTATTGGTTTTTTTATATTTGAATATTTGTATAATTCAGTAGGGACAAAAGTTTGGAATTTAATTTTATTATTTAATTTTAAACCAACAATAAATATCTCTTTTGCAGTATTATCAAAAATTTTAACAGCTTTTATGCCATCTTTTTTCATATCAAAATATAAACTTTCTTCTAATCCGTCAATATCATAGTTTAACAAATATGATGAGGAGTTTTTTGCTATCATTGAAGCAGTATCTTTCATCTGTTTTTTATTGATTTTTAATCGCTCTTTTAATCGTTCATCAAGCGCTTCCATTGAAGACTTAAGGTTATAAGCTCTTATATCATTAATTAAAGAGGCATCACTTTTAGAAAATAGATATGAAGAACCTATAAAAATAGTACCTATTACTATACTAAGTATAATTAATGTTTTTAATACGATACTTTGTTTCAATAAATTAACCTTATTATTAATATTTTTTTATTATCTCTTGGTAGATTCCATTTGATTTTATTATATCTAATGCTTTTTGCCATTTTTCTATTACTTTATCAGAAGTTAATCTATTAAATGCAAAGTAAAGTTCACCATTACTAAGAGTATAAATAACTTCATATTCATCACTATCAAAACCATTTAAATCGGCACTATATTTAGCCACTTTTGTTTCATATGCAAACATATCAATTTTATCTCTTTCAAGCTTATAAAATGATGTAGCAAGGCTATTTATCCCATCTATTGATATTAAATTTTCTTTTGGTATTTTATTTTCAATAAGTAAAGATTCCCCTATATCTTTCTTTATACAGCCAATTTTATATTTTTTTAAATCTGAAATATTTTTGATAACTATATTTTTATTTTTTAAAGCAGTAATACCTATAGTAGTTTTTGTTATAGGTCCTACCCATTTAAATGACTTCTCCCTATTTTTAGTTCTTGTTGTAGAAAAGACCATATTGTTTTTATTATTTCTTGCAGATTCATATGCTTTTGACCAAGATAAAAGCTCTATATCATATTTATCTTTTTTTGATCCCATCTGTTTTAGTATTGCTTCTAATACTTCTATTGAAAGACCTTGTAGCTTACCATCAACTTCCATATTATATGGCGGATAATTTTCAGTCATCATTTTTATTTCAGATGCTTGTGTAAATGTTGTTACACTTAACAATAAAAGTGCTGTAAGTATTTTTTTATAAATCATTTTGATATCCTATTTGTAATTCTTTAAAATTTTATCTATCTCACCAGATTTCTTCATCTGTTTAATAACATTATTAAATTTTTGTTGTAAATCATTCATAAAAGGGTATTTTTTAGTTTTAAGGGTAAAACCAACATGTCCAAAATTTGCTTTTGCTTTCATCCCCTTTTTTATAGATGGGAACTTTGATGTATCTATTAGCTGATCATTTATGTAAAAGTCAGCCATATCTCTTTTTACTCTACTTAGGCATCCTTGTGCATCATTAGCTTCTATTAATTTAATTTTTTTATTTTTAATAGCATCAGCAAATTTATTACCACCAAGTAGTCCTTTGTTAAATCCTCTGTTTAAACAAGCAGTTGTACCATGAAAATCTTCAGGATAGTTTACTTTATTTTCAAGAGTTTTACCTTTTGCAAAAACTATTGTTGTTTCACCTATAATTGGTTCAGAAAATTTTGTCCATGCTGTTCTTCCCTCACTGTAATAAGGGGGAAAGAAACCTACAGTTTTTCCTTTTTTAGTTAAAGCTATCGCTCTTTTATATGCCATCATATTAAATGATACATCATAATCAGGAATTTTTGCAAATGCAGAATTTATAATATCTACATAAACACCTTTTGCAACACCATCTTCTTTATATGAATATGGAGGGTAGTTCATATCTCCAGATAGTTCAATCATTTCAGAAGCAAATAAACTACCAGTTAATAAGCTAACTGCTAATAAACTCTTTATTTTCATAGTTTTTCCTTTAATTTATAGTCTATATTTTCTTTACAAATTATATCATATACAAGTCTTTTAAAAGTCTTATTTTATTTTAATTCATCATTTTTAATAATCTATTATATCTATTTTTCATCAAGATTACCTAATACTTTTAATTTGAGTATATGGCAATTAATTAGATTTTAGATACAATTGATACTAATAAAATAGGGGAAGTAAAAGTGAAATGTTGGAATAAAATAATTATTATAGTACTTCTTAGTTGTAATGTTTTTGCTCAAAATGTACTTATTATAAACTCATATTCATCTACTCTAGAGTGGACA
>CBFDEF010000052.1:0-11124 GCA_965603755.1 uncultured Arcobacteraceae bacterium | reverse complement strand
ATAATATAAATTCTTTACAATTAATATATTCTTATTTTAAACCTATAAGTTATCTATAATCTTCTTAAACTCATAAAAAGCTTTTGTTTTTCGTAACTTACCATCTCTATTATCAACAAGTCCATATCCAGGGGCAATTAACTGATGCCAAAATACTTTTGAAATTTTATTTGAGTTTTCAGCTATATTTAAATAATCAAGCATATATTTTGCATAATCATCTTCACTTACGCACTCTTTTTCACTCGTAGGAGCGTAGGGTGCTGTATTTGATAGTGGCCAGTTTACCTCTGTGATATATATATCATCTGTTTTCATCTTAGGAGAGAGCCTTACTAAGCTGTAAAGCATATCTATTTTATTTTTAGTATCAAAGATACCCATTTGAGTATTTTTGGGTGCCCCTCTTCTATCTACGTAAAGTAAAGAAGATAGCTTATCAAAAGTTATATCAAAGTTATTAAACAATGCTCTTATTGTATAGTGATACTCAAAGTCTATAACAGATGGACCTATTAATATAATATCATTATATTTTTCATCTCTTATATTTTGTACATCTTTATAAAAGAGCAGGTACTCTTTTACACTAAAGAAGCCCCACTTTGTTCTATTTATAGTGGTTCCTATTTGGAACTCTTTTGTAATATCTTTAAAGGTCTTAAATACTATTACAATATTCTCCTTTAGTAACTCTTTATTATCAATATTTTCTCTGTTTTGCATTATGTTTATAAGGATTTGTTTATCATCTCCAAAGCTAAGTGCAAATTGTTTATATGAGTCAATATTATGTATATCACTTAAAGGCACTCTAATAAGTAACGTTTTTACTCCTAACTCATCTATAAGTTCTGGCTGCCCTGCCCCTTTATCAAGATTTACACTCATTCCATAAAAGTACTTATCAGTTGTTTCTATTTTATTTTTATTAAAAAATTTCATTGCAGCAATTGAAAATGGAAACATAACTATATTTGTTAAAACCAATGGAACAAAGTCCCATATATGTTTTTTTCTCATCATTTTTTTATAAACTTTATCTTTTAGAATATATGGTTGATCAGAATAGTTATCCCATATAAAAGGTGAGTTATTCTCCATTATAAAAGAACACCCTCTTCTTTTAACCTTTGGATAACATCTTGTGCAGTAATAAGTTTCATACACTTATGATGTTCATTTTCATTATTTTTAGGACATACCCTTTTCATACAAGGTGCACACTCCATATCTTTTCGTATAAGCATCTCTTTGTCGTTTTGCCATTGATGAGTCTCTATATGTCTTGTTGGACCAAATATACATACTGTTGGTATATTAAAAGCAGCTGCTAAATGCATAGGTCCAGAATCATTAGTGATAAATAGATCCAAAGTAGATATTTTAGATATAAGCTCCTCTACCGAAGTTTCACCTGCTAAGTTTTCATAGTTAGAAATACCAGCCTCTTTTAGCTCTTTTTGAATATCTAAAGCTATATCAGTCTCCCCAGGTCCTCCAAATATTTTTATATCATATAAAGATGATAACTCTATTGCAACTTTAGCAAACTCTTGAGGGTACCATCTTTTAGCACTTCCATAAGTTGCACCTGGATTTATACCTAAAGTTAATCTTTCTGATGTTTTTTGAGGTTTGTTTTTTTGATATATTTTTAGTTTACTTGGTGTTGTATTAAGTTGTAAAGAGTTATTTATAAAATCATTGTATCTAATAACTTGATGCTTTTGCGCTTTTTCATATCTTTTATAGATATATTTATCTTTAGAAGATATAAACCATAATAAAAACGTAGTAGTAAAGTTTTTCCTAAAACTAAAAGCAATATCAACCTCCCCTACTCTTTTTGCAAGTTTATATAGGTTTATATATCTATTTCCATCTTTTTTACTATTATCAATTATTATGTTTTTTACATTTGGATGCTCTAAAAAAAGTTTTGTTGCAACAAATGAACCAAAAATTGTAATTTGGCATTCTGGATATGTTTTAACTATATTTTCTATAGCCGGTGTAGTCATAATAGCATCACCTAGCCATGTAGGTATCTCTATAAATATTTTTTTATTTTTCATTATGTAAGTTTTTCTCAATCTTTTGTTTTAAGCTCTTTATCCAAGCTGGTGCCAAACAATCTATAGTTAAAAGTTTGTTTGCTGTTTTCAAATTTGAAGATATATCTCTTAGCGTTTCATTTGCTTTAAGAATAGTTATTTTAGTTTCAAGTTGACTTAAGAGTTCAACTTTATCAGATGCTTTGAAACTACCTGTTGATAAAACTCTATAATACCATCCAGTTTTTCCAGATTCATAAATCTCCTTAGTTAAATCTTTATGTTCCCATCTTCTAGATATCTTCCAGCAAGGTTGTCTTGGCTGTGATACTTGCATAGTTACAGATCCAATTTTATGAATATCTCCAATACAAACATTAGATTCATCAATAGTATCAAAAGTAAGATTCTCACCCAATGCACCAAAGGATAGCTCATCTTTATCTAAAAACTCTTTCCAATGATTATAGTTATTTATACTATTAGCAAAAACTGCTTTGTGCTCTCCACCATGATGAATAGTATCTGCTACACTATCTCCAAGAATTGATAGTTTCGTAACTTCTACTTCTCCGCGAATTGGATTTTTAATGGATGCTGTTGTATATTCTTTTGTTAAAGAGTTATTACTATTTTTATCACCGACGGTTGCAACTTTTCCTACTTGAACAGATAAAACTTTTGCTATTGTATTCATATAATAGACCTTTTTAACTATTACAGGCTTGTATTTTCTCTATAGTTTTAGTTGTACTCTTACCATCTACAAATTGTACAAGTTTAACTTCATTTGCGATACAGCTACCAACTACCTCTTTACCTTCATAGTCTCCACCTTTTACAAGTACATCAGGTTGAACAATTTGTATAAGATTTAAAGGTGTATCTTCAGTGAATAATACAACATAATCTACAGATTCTAGAGCAGCAAGTATAAATCCTCGATCCTCTTCATTATTTATAGGTCTGTTATCCCCCTTTAAGGCTTTAACACTAGCATCACTGTTTAGTCCTAAAATTAAAACATCACCAAATGATTTTGCAATATCAAGATAACTAACATGACCTCTATGGAGTATATCAAAACACCCATTTGTAAAAACTATTTTTTTATTTTGTTGCTTTAGTCTTGATACAGTTTTTTCAATTTGATCAAATGTTTTTATATGTGACTCTATACTACTTTTGTGTATAGAACTTTTATACTCTTCTATTTCCTCTATTGAAGCAGTTGCGCTACCTAATTTTCCAACTACAACACCAGCAGCTAAATTAGCAAACTCCATAGAAGACTCTATATTCTCTCCATTTGCCAAACAATATCCAAGAGAAGCCAAAACCGTATCACCAGCTCCTGTTACATCATATACTTCTCTTGCAACAGTTGGTTTAATTATCACCTCATTATTTTCATCTAATATAGCAATACCATCTTCACTTAATGTTATCATTGGTACTTGAAGAGATGAAATATTATGAAGTTTTTTAAGTGCTATTTTTAAACTCTCTTCATCTTTGATATTGATATTTGTAGCTTCCATAGCCTCTTTTTTATTTGGTGTTAGTAAATATGCACCTATATATTTTGAATAGTCTTCACCTTTTGGATCAACTAATACTTTTACATCAGAACCAGATGCACAAAATATTATCTTTGACATTAAAGAGTTTGTTATCACACCTTTTCCATAATCAGAAACCAATATAGCATCAAATTGATTTACAAGCTCAAGTATCTTAACATCTAAAAAAGCTTCACTTTCTGCTGAAATATCATTTTTTGTCTCATGGTCATATCTTACAACTTGTTGTTGTGAAGCTATGATTCTACTTTTTTTAGTTGTTTTTCTATTCTCATCAGATATTAAATAGTGTTTAACATCAATAGTTTCAAGCATCTTAATTAATTCATCAGCAATCTCATCTTCACCTATTACAGACATAACAGTAACATCTGCACCCAAAGCTACAAGATTATTTACAACATTACCCGCACCACCAAGTACTGTAGTCTCTTTTTCTATGTCTACTACTTGAACAGGAGCTTCAGGAGATATACGCGTCGTTTGACCCCATAAGTAGTGATCTATCATCAAATCACCTATCACTAAAATATTGGGCTTTTTAGTTAAATTTATCATATCTATTTCACCTTCATCTTTCCTGTGCTTGCACACTCTTCGAGAAATAATCTTTTAATCTCAGGAATATAAGCTTTAATCCCCTCTTCCATAGAAAATTTAGGCTCATATCCTAAATTCTCTTTTGTTGTTTCAATATTTGCTTGTGTAAAAAATTGGTATTGACCTATAAATGGGTTTGGAATATACTCTTTTCCATTATCTATTTCTAATTGAGTTTGTAAAATGTTAACTATATCTTCAAAACTTCTTGCACACCCAGTTCCTACATTGTATATACCACTTTTTTTAGGATTACACGCTTTTATATTTGCTTGGATGATATCTTCAATATAGATAAAATCTCTTACTATTTTATCACTTTGCTCAAATAGTTTTGGAGTAAGCCCTTTTAAAATTTGATGACCAAATTGTACAACCATTGATGCTGTTTTATTTTTGAAAAACTCTCTTTGACCATATACATTAAAATATTTTAGACCAACTATAGATATATCAACACCTTGTTTTATATATTTAGATGTAATATTATCCATCATAACTTTTGAAAAACCATAAGCGTTGTTTGGTTGCTCATAGCCAACCTCAAATCTGTCACTATCTCCATATGTAGCGGCTGAAGAAGCATATATCATATTTGCACCATGTTTAATAGCAATTTTAAGTAAATCTTCATAAGCATTTACATTTGTTTTCATCATAACATCTTGTTCTTGAACTGTTGTATCACTAATAGCTGCTTCATGGAAAATATAATCAAACTTATAATTATCTTCCAAATCTTTTAATGCAACTTTGTCATTTATATCACCACTTATAACAGTTCCGCTAAATCCTAGTAAGTTTTTATAGTGTCCAAAGCTTTTTAAACTACCGTTTGAAAATGTCTCATCACTTCTAAACATATCAAAAACTACAATTGTAGAATCAGGATAGTTTTCTTGGAAATAAAAAGCTAAATTAGAGCCAATAAATCCAGCTCCCCCTGTAATTAAAATTGTTTTTGTATTAAAATCTATATCTGTATATTTCATTATATTATCTCCATTAATCTATTCTCTATTTTATCATAAAATTCATTAGTGTAATTTTTTGGTACTTCATAGTTGTTTTGAACTATCTCATCACTAATTGTTGCCCATCTTTTACTACTTGCAAATAGATTTTCACCAAAAAATGATAAAGTTTTAGTATTAGTAAGTCCAGCTAAATGCATAGGTCCAGTTGATGTACTTACAAAAAGTTTAGAAGTTGAGATAAATTCTGTAAATTCCCAAAGTGATTTAAAGTCATCTCTAATAGTAGCATTCAGTGGTTCACCACTCTCTGTGAGAAAATTTAAATTCTCTTTTATGTACTCTTTTGATTCATCATCATCTGGACCAAAAGTAAATACAACATTAGTTTTTTCACTAGCTTTTTTTGCAAGGCATAAATAATCTGTCAGTGATAAATTCCCATCACTACTTCCACCAAACCCAGTATGAAATATAATAAAATCTTCTTTTTTTGTATCAAGATTTAAAAGTGGTTTTTGAAACTCTAATTTTAATGTTTCATCAAATTGCATTAATAGATCAAGATTGTATCTCCACTCTGTTTTTTTTACTTCACTTCTTGATTGTTTTATTTTTTTATTAAAAAATATTTGAGCTATTTTAGTTGCTGGTGAAATTCGAATTGGAACTTTAGCTAAAAACAAACAAAGCCCTAAATGAAAATCTATATAACCACTAATAGAAACATCAGGCTTAACAATATTCAATCTATTTAAAAGTGTAAAACTATCATCACTATACTCTATAACATCATCAAT
Organism: uncultured Arcobacteraceae bacterium; assembly: GCA_965603755.1. Classification (GTDB taxonomy): domain Bacteria; phylum Campylobacterota; class Campylobacteria; order Campylobacterales; family Arcobacteraceae; genus JAIOSF01. The sequence continues at coordinate 5,110 of CBFDEF010000052.1, read as the reverse complement.
AAAATCAAGTTTTTTAGCTAAATCTACATTTACTTTTGAAACTAACATCACTATTTTATGATTTGTTTGCTCTTTTAAAACTTTACACATAGGCAATGCTGTTATAAAGTCCCCTATTTTGTCGTGTCTTGTTATTAGTATTGTCAATTTAATTACCTTTATTTAGTTTGATGAGTTATGTAATCGTTTATATTCATCACAATGCTCTAATAATTTTTGCTCACTATCTTGACAAACTATTTTACCATCTTTAAAAACTGCAATTTTATTTGCATTTTTAATAGTACTTAATCTATGAGCGATAACAAATGTAATTTTATCACTACTTACTTCATCTAAAACTTTTGTTATCATAGCTTCAGATTCATTATCAAGTGCTGATGTAGCCTCATCAAATATTAATATATTTGGGTCTTTATACAATGCTCTAGCAATTGCTATTCTTTGTCTTTGACCTCCAGATAAGTTTGTTCCAAACTCATCAAGTTTTGTATAGATACCATCACTTAAGTTTTCTACAAACTCTAAAGCATGAGCCTGTTTTAAAACATCTATTACTTTGTTTTCATCAAATTTGTGTCCAAATGCAATATTAGAAGCAATTGTGTCATTAAATATATAAACTCTTTGTGTAACAATAGAGATACTATCTCTTAAGCTTTGAAATGTATATTGGTTATGGTTATGGTTGTTAAATTGTATCTCACCTTTATATGGATCATAAAATCTTAATAATAAATTTACTAACGAACTTTTACCACCACCACTATCACCAACTAATGCTATTTTATCTCCAATTTTTGCACTTAAATTTATATCATTTAAAGCAATTTTATCATCATATTTTAAAGATACATTTTTAAAAGATACAGATGTGATTTTCTCTTGTAACTTTTGTTTACCCTCAATAATCTTATTTTGTTGATTAAAAATATCATTTATTCTTTCATTTGCGGCAATAGCAGTTTGAAAGTTATTGTAAACTCCTGAAAGTCTTTTAATTGGTGTATATAACATAAATAGAGCTGTCATAAATGAGAAAAAAGCTCCAACACTAAGGTTTCCATTTATAACCTCCATACCACCCATAGCAATAACAAGCGCAGCTGCTAATGAACCAATTATTTCCATAATAGGTGAAATTAAAGCATTTGTTTTTACACTTTTCATCTGGATATTAAACATCTCTTTGTTTTGTACTGAAAACTCTTTTGATTTTTTATCTTGAGCATTAGCAGCAATAATTAGTTCTACATTATTAAATATCTCACCAAGGATTGACATAAGTGTTGATGCTTTCTCCTGTGTTTTATGACCTAATAACTTCATTTTTTTTGCTAATTTTGAAAGAGGATAAATAATAACAGGTAAAACAACTAGACCAAAAAAAGCTAACTTTGGACTTTGATATATAACAACACCAATCAATGCAACTATTGTTAAACTCTCTATTATAATAGTAGCAACAGTAGTAGAAACAGCCATCTGAATTGCATTAATATCATTATTTATTCTACTTAACAGCTCGCCTCCATGTTTATTGTGAAAGAATTTTAAATCTTGTTTTAAAATATGTGATAAAAACTTATCTCTTATTATTCTAATAATGTCAGTACCAATATAAGAAACATAATATGTTTGAATATATTTACCAACACCTTTTAATGTATATAAAAGAATCACAGCAAATGGTAAAAGCTGAAGCATCGTTTCATCTTTATTTATAAATATCTCATCAAGCACAGGCTTGATAACATAAGCAGTACCACTAGTACCCAGAGCCACCATAACCATCCCTATAATTGCATAGAAAAATTGTTTTTTGTAGTTTTTGTAGTATGGAATATATTGTTTAAAAAATTGTCTCAATGTTAATAGTCCTTTATATTTGTGAGTCTTTTAGCTCTTTGTTTAGTTCGTATAGTTTTATATATTTATAAAAGTTTGTTACCATATGTGAAAATGATATAATCAAGCCAACATAACCATCTAAAAAACCTCTTTTGAAAACATATGTTTTTATAAATGAATACAAGCCATTAAAATAAGCTTTTGTAGGTGATGATGATTTTTTACCAACATTATTTTTAGCAAATAATGTTGAATAATGATCAGCTTTAATTATAAATTGAGATATTGAATGATAACTGTAGTGTTCTACATTTCCATCTAATATCTCTATATCAAAGTTATTGGTTATTATATCCTCATGTACATCATTACTGTTATATGATGTTAATGATTTATTATAAACTCTTTTTATCTTTTGATTATTCCATCCACAATATTTAACTTGAATATCTTTATAAAATGCTTTAAAATTTAACTGATAAACTTTTTTTTCATCTAATTTTTTTGTTTTTAGTGTTTCAAGTAAAATTGAATCTATAACTTCATCACTATCAATGATAACTATCCAATCATTTTTTGAATATGATGCAGCTTTGTTTTTTGTCCATCCAAAACCTTTAAACTCACCTTGAATTAGGTTTACATTTTTAAACTGATTTATTATATTTAAAGTGTTATCAGTAGATCCATTATCATATACAACCACGTCAGAAAATAGCTCTAAGCTTTTTAATGTAGTTTCTATCGTATTTTCATTGTTTTTAGCTAACACAACGGCACTTATATTTTCTATCATTATTTATTTCCTACAATACTTTTTACAAATGACTTAAATCTAAATTTTAACATATTAGATAAATTAAAAATGTCACTATCATTTTCTAAGTTATCTCCATCTATCCTATATATAACATCATTTATACCACTAAAGTCTTTATTTATACCATTTCCTATTCTAAATGAGTATTTGTAGTATTTCATTGTTTCATCTAAAATAGATTGGTTATATTTTCCAAATGGATAAACAAAACTATCAACTGTTATATTTAGTTTCTCCTCTATTAATTTTTTTGATAAAACTAACTCTTCTTTTAAATCACACCCATCCTCTACAAGATTTTTGTGTGAATATGAGTGAGATACAACTTGAACTAATTCAGTATCAATCATCTCTTTTAACTCTTTATATGTACAAAATGTACCATCTTTATAATATTTAAATAGATCATTATGCTCATATTTTAATCTTTGCTCATCACTATTAGTACAATCATCAAGTATATATTTAGGTATAACTGCTAGTAGAGCTTTTATATTGTATTTTTTAAGTAGAGGGAAAATTAAAGTATAAAAATCATAATACCCATCATCAAAAACAAGACATATAGGTTTAGATGGTAGGTTTTTAGTAGGAAAAGTTGAGTTGAAGTTTTCACTGATATATTTTAAATGAGATTCAAATATATCTATATCATTACTACATCTATCACTATTTAAATGATGATACATCATACTAATCAACAACTTTAATACCTTTTAATCTTTTTTTCATATTTATTTTATCTTTGTGTTTTTGATTATAGCCTAATGCTATTTTTAAACACTCACCTTCATTTGCATCACTTAATAGAGCATACTCTTTTATCATAGTGGTTAAATACTCATCTTTTGCCCAAAGCTTATTAAAGTTTTTTAGTCTTTCATTTAAAGACAATTCTTTAAACTCCATTCTATTTATATCAACTACTTTAAAGATATATGAATCATTCTCTTTTTTTATAAGAATATTTCCAGGGGAATAATCTTTATGTAAAATACCATTTTGATGTAGTTCAAATGTAAAACGTGCAAACTCTTTAAATACTTCATCTCTAAAAGGAAAATCATCTTCTAATAAAGGCTCCCTAATAGTGAAATCATAATCAAACTTTTCACTTATAAAATAGCTATTTTGAATCAAACCGTAACTAAAAAATTCAATATAACCAATTGGTGAAGGAGTGAACTCTTTGATTTTAATAGAATATTCATAAGACTTTTTAGCTTTACTATCTCTAAAGTATGTATATATCACTCTTCTTAATAGATTTGGTACTTTAAAAGATTTTACAATAGTATCTATAGAGTTATAGTTTATTATTTTTAATTCATTTCTGGCTTTGTGTATCGTTTCATAAGAATCGTGTGAGTTTTTATTAAAATAAGATTCAATATTCCGTACAAAATCTTGAAAATCTTGAAAGTTTTTATTTACTGTTATTTTATACATCTATTACCTATTATTTAGTATACTTACACAATATTATAACGAAAGGAAGCTTATGTATTTATCATTGGTAAATAGTTCTATTATATGAGTAATAAAACTATATTGGAGTTTTGTTTATCCCCTAATTTAGGTGGATTAGAGCTTAGCGTTCTTGATAATTTTAATTATTTTAAAACAAAGACAATCTGTAAACTAATAGTTGCTCCAAATAAAAAGCTAGATAATTTTATAGATGATAAAGATAAGTTTACTATTAAAAGAAATAAATTTTTTCCAGTAATACCAGCAATAAAGCTAGCTAAGTTTATTGATAAAAACAATATAGATATAGTACATTTTCATTGGACAAGAGATATAGCTACTGTAGTACTTGCAAAAGTATTAAGTAAAAGAAAACCTCAAATTATTCAATCAAGACATATGACAATGACAAGATTTAAAGATGATTTTTATCATAAATGGTTGTATAAAAATATTGACACAATACATGCTGTTACCTTTCAAGTAAAAGATCAACTTGAAAAATTTATTCCAGCTGATATTAGACCAAGAGTTGAGATGGTTTACTTAGGTGTAAAAGAGCCGATAATAGATAACTATAAAGTATTAAAACTAAAAGAACAGTATAATATTAAAGAACAATTTGTAGTTGGAATCATTGGTAGAATAGAGGAAGGTAAAGGTCAATATTTAGTTATAGAAGCTATTGAAAAACTTAAGCAATTAAATATAATAGCACTAATAGTTGGTGATACTATGGATGACTCTTATATGATAGAGTTAAGAAACAAAGTAAAAGAGCTTGATATTGAAGATAAAATCATATTTACAGGATTTACAAAAGAGGTAAATGAACATATAAAACTTTGTGATGTTACAGTCTTAGCTACACCAAAAGAGACTTTTGGATTAGTAATAATAGAATCAATGATAAACAAAGTACCTGTTATAGCTACAGCAAATGGTGGACCGTTAGAGATAATAGATGAT
>CBFDEF010000051.1:0-11366 GCA_965603755.1 uncultured Arcobacteraceae bacterium | reverse complement strand
GTTTTAGGAGTTAGTTCAATTATAAACCCTCTAAATGTAGATTTAAGTGCAAACTTTTTTGATATAATTGCAGCTTTAATAGTATCAGTTATGTTAGTATTTATAACTGCTAATAAACTTTATAATAAAAGTGCAGGGATAGTTTTAATGGCGGTTCTTGTTCTAGTTATATCAAATAGTTTTTAGACTAATACAACTTCTAAAAAATAGTTTATCTTACATAAGATAAACTATTAAATATGATTAAGAATTTTTCTTAATCTTTTGTGCTAACTGATGTACAGACATCGCATAATAGGCACTGTGGTTATATCTAGTAATCACATAAAAGTTTTTTGCAGCATACCATAACTCATCATAAGATGCTTTACTAAGTTTTATCAGTCTTACTTTATCATTATAGTTCCATGAAGCAAATTTTGGAGCAATTCCTTCTAGTTCAGCACGCTTATATTTTGTATTATATCCCGTTCTATACTTTTTAAATCTATTTCCCTCATATGAAACACGAGTAGCAACATGTTCACCTGTTCTCCAACCATTTTGTTTTAAATAGTTTGCTATACTAGCAATGGCATCTTGAGGATGTTGTAAGCTTACTCTACCATCTTTATTAAAGTCTATACCATAAGCTTCATAGTTACTTGGCATAAATTGACCTAAGCCTATAGCTCCTGTATAAGAACCCATTACATTTTTAGGATTAAATTTTTGTTTATATGAAAGTCTAATAAACTCTTTTAACTCTTTTTGAAAGAATCTATTTCTACGATTTTTTTCAAATGCAAGAGTTGTTAATGTATCAAAAACTGGAAACTTACCAACATTTCCACCATATACACTTTCAATCCCAATAATTGCTACAATATATTCAGCTGGTATTCCATACTCTTTTTCAACTTTATCAAAAGTTGATTTATATTTGTTTATAAATGATATACCCTGCTTAATCCGTTTAGGGGTGACTTTATATTTTACATACCTATCCCATGCACCATGTAGAGGATATTTTTCTTTTAATTTTTTGATTGCCTCTTTGCTTAGTTTTTTCTTTGATTTTACTTTTTTTCTTGAAACAATATTTAAAGGTGTATCTTGTTTAGTTACATTTGAAAAAAGTTTTTTTAAATAAGAGGGTTTATAATTATGCTTTTCAACCATCATATCAATAAACTTTATCGCTTCCTTATTTGTATTGTAATCTTTAGCGTTAACAAATCCAATAAAAACCAATAATACTATTAAAAATTTCAATCTCATCCTTTTCTCTGTTATATTATTATATTGTATCATATCATCTATTATTATGAGTTAATAATTTTATAAATATACAATTCACATTTTTTAAATTAAGCTTTATTTTATAGTTTATTTATTTTTAATATGATTTATAATAAACTTAATTACTAACATCAATAATATAGTAAAGGAATCTTTATGAAACTTGTCTTAACTTTGTTTATCCTATTTTCAAATGTTCTATTAGCTAAAGATAAAATGATGAGTGTTCAGGTAAAAGATACTATTTTACGAACGCAACCTTCATTTTTAGGAAAAAAAATAACTAACTTAAAATATGGCGATACTGTTCAAGTAAAAAGTACAAAAAAAGAGTGGAACAAAGTATTTGTACAAAATATTCAAAAAAGTGGCTGGCTTCATGTCTCTGCACTTACTAATAAAAGAGTAATATTAGCAAAGAGTAATTTATCAATACAAACAACAGCATCAAGTGGCGAAATTATTATGGCTGGAAAAGGTTTTAGTAAAAGTGTTGAAAATAGTTATAGCAAAAGTCATAAATATTTAAACTATAAGTTAGTTGATAAGATTGAGAGTCAAAATATTAATACAAATAAAATTATTCAATTTGCCGAAGATGGTAAATTAAATTTAACCTATTAAAGGATCATAGTTATGGAAAGAGTTAAAAATTATATTTTGGCAATTGTTTTACTAATATCTTTTGTAGGTTGTGCAATAGGTGATATTAATTTAGATAATATTGATTTAAACAAAGTTGTTAACTCCTCAGTAACAGTTTTCAAATCTATTTCTAAAGCAAGTGAAGATATTAATTCTGAACATGAATATTATATTGGGAGAACAGTATCTGCAAATATATTGGCAAAATATAAATTATACAATAATAGATCAGCAACACAATATATAAATAAAGTTGGAAAAGTCCTATCCTTTAATTCAAATCTTCCTGAAACATTTGGAGGATATCATTTTGCTATTATAAATAGCAATGAAGTTAATGCTTTTGCTGCACCTGGTGGATTTATTTTTGTTACACTAGGGATGCTAAGATTGTGTGATAGTGAAGATGCATTAGCATCAGTTTTGGCACATGAAATTGCACATATAGAGCATAGACATGGTATATCTTCTATTAAAAAAAGTCGTATCACATCTGTATTTACAACAATAGGTTTGGAGTCAGTTAAATATTCGGATAATGAAAAATTAAAAGAGATAACAGATGAATTTGGAGGTTCCATTGATGATATAATGAATACCCTTGTTGTAAATGGCTATTCTCGTTCTTTTGAGCACGATGCAGATATATCTGCATTAAAAATTTTAAAAAGATCAGGTTACAGTCAAAATGCTATGATTGATATGTTAAAGAGAATGGATATAAGATTAAGAGGTGATAGTTTAGGTTTTGGGTCAACACACCCAACTCCAAAAGATAGAATAGATTCTATACTTCCTAAAATAGAAGAAAAGAATTTTAAAACTTCATATTCTAGAACAAAAAGATTTAAATCTTTTAAAAATAATCTGTTGTAAAATTAATATGGAAAATTTACTAAAGCTGTGAATAGATGATTTTTAAAAAAGAGATTAATAATTATATTTTTGGTGCATTTTTTGCCACCTTAGTCTCTTTCTACTCTTACGAATACGGTTTACTTAATAAAATAGAAAATATATTATATGACTTAAGGGTTAATATCTTATCGTCTTATAATTCCCCATCCGAAAATATAAAGTTAATTGTAGTTGATCAAAACTCATTAGAGTGGGCTAAAGAATCAAATGGTCTTGGGTGGCCCTGGCCTAGAGAGATGTATAGTGCTATTAACGATTTTTTACAAAAAAGTGGTGCACAGATAGTAATCTATGATATTATATATTCGGAACCATCATTTTATGGTAGAGATGATGATAAACGTTTCTCTTCATCTTTGCAAACAATTCCATCAATTGGTTCAATTGTGTTAACTAAAGGCAATGATGGGGTTGAGAAATGGCCATTAGAGATTAATAAACCTAAAGTGTTTTACCATAAATTATGTCAAGATAATAATTATAAAAAATTGATTTTACCAACTGAAGAGATTTTTAAGGGTTTTAACTCAGTTGGACTAGCTAATGCTGATGTTGATAATGATGGAGTTATCAGAAAATTTAATCTTTGTTATAATTTTGATGATTTTGAGTTACCTACATTAGCTTCTTTAGTATATAAACAACTATCACAAACTGATTATGATTTTAAAAGTTCTGATCTATATATTAATTACTATAACGCACCATTCTCCTTTAAAACTTTTAGTGCTGCCTCTATTATAAACTCTTGGCAAAAAATAAACAATGGTGAAAAATCAACAATATCTCAAAGTGAATTTAAAGATGCAATTGTTTTTGTAGGAGTTAGTGCCTCTGGTCTTTATGATAATAAAACAACACCTCTATCAAATAATCATCCTGGAATTGATATTCAAGCAACAATACTTGATAATTTATTTCAACAAAATATAATATACAAAAGCGCTGATATTGTTTTAGTTTTATTACTAATAATTAATTCAATTCTTACAGTATTAAGTATATATCTCTATAAAAAGATATGGAAAATATTTTTATTAGTATCGTTATTGATAAGTTTATCATTTTTTTATAGTTTTTATCTATATTCATTAAATATTTTATTGCCGCTTGCCCCTATTTTATTATCAATAATTTCTGCTTTAATCATTTCAGGAATGATGGGATATGTTATTGAACGTAGAAAAAAAGAAAAAGCAATAATTGAAAAAAATGAGAGGATAAAAGAGTTGCTGGATTCTTTTATAAAGTTAATTGCAAGTGCAATTGATGCAAAAAGTAAATATACAGGTGGGCATTGTTTAAGAGTTCCTGAATTATTGCTTATGATGACAGATGCTGCTAATGAAGCAAATTATGGTATTTTTAAAGATTTTACAATTGAAAATGAAGATAAAAAAAGAGAATTAAGTATTGCTGCTTGGTTACATGATTGTGGTAAGGTTACAACTCCAGAATATGTAGTTGATAAAGCTACAAAACTTGAAACAATATACAATAGAATTCATGAAATCAGGACTAGATTTGAAGTTATCCATAGAGATTTAACAATAGAAGCTTTAAATAAGAAGCTAGCCGGGGAAGATTGTGAGAGTGTTGATAGTTGGCTAGTGCTTGAACATAAAAAACTTATTGAAGAGTTTGAAATTGTAGCAAATGCAAATGTTGGCGGAGAGTTTATGAAAGATGAGGATAAAGAGCTTATAAAAGATATTGCTTCTAGAATGTGGATAAGAAACTTTGATAATACTATTGGTTTAGCAAATGAGGAAAAGCAAAGAGTTTTAAACGAAAATAGTGTAACACCTCAAATTGAACAATTATTAGCAGATAAATTACAACACATTATTCCAAGAGAAGATTTTGATTATGAAGAGTATAAGAGAATGAAATTTAAGACAAAGGTTCCTGACCAACTTTATAATAGAGGTGAGATATATAATCTTACAATTGAGAAAGGCACACTAACAGAAGAGGAGCGATTTAAAATTAGTGAACATGTTATGGTAACAATAAAAATGTTAGAAGAGCTACCCTTTCCTGAAAATTTAAAAAATGTACCATTATATGCAGGTGCTCATCATGAAACATTAATTGGTACAGGATATCCACGAGAACTTTCAATAGATGATATGCCAATACCAGCTAGAATAATGGCATTGGTTGATATATTTGAAGCTTTAACAGCATCAGATAGGCCATATAAAGAACCTAAAACAATATCTGAATCAATAAAAATACTTAGTTTTATGGTAAAAGATAAACATATTGATAAAGATATATTTGAATTATTTTTAAAAAGTGGTGTATATCAAGAGTATGCCGACAAAAATATTAAGCTAGGTCAACACGACGAAGTTAATATTGATAAATATATATAGTTAATATAAATTATTATTTTAGATCTATTTTATCCATATAATTACTTAACATAAAATCTTCAAACTGATTATTAGAAGAGTATTCGTATCCAAATATATCCTTCCATAGTGAGTGATCTTCCATACAAAGATAAAAATATACTTTATTGTGCCAAGATTTAAAACTATCATAGCAGTGTTTAAACATCTCTTTTTTTACTTCTAAAGAGTAAGATTGTTTGCCATTAATATTTTCAAAAGGCATTTGAAGTATTTTTGTTTTCATCTCTCGTTCTCTTAATTGCTTTATGACTGGTTTTATAAATGTTAAAGTACCCATAGAGATTAGAACAACCTCTTGTGGTTTAAAAGTTGATTGTAGTGTATCATATACTTTTTTATAATCATCAAGATAGTCTTTGTATTGAATAATAGGATGAAAATGGAAACCTACAAGAACACCTTTGTCTGCCAATTTTCTAGCTGCTGATATTCTTTCATCTAAGGATGCTGTTAGGTGTTCTTCATTTTTTATTATTATTGGTGTATTTAAACTCCATGTTACAATAATATTTTTTGGTACTTCATTTTCAATAAAGTATTTAATGTTATTTGATTTTGTTTTAAACTCTAAAATAACTTTTGGATATTTTAAAGCAAATTCAAATAATGAGTCTAAAATTCCACCACGATTTCCCCACATCAAAGAGTCACTACTTTGACCTGTTCCTATATGATAAACTTGATTTGGGTCTAGTTCTAGGTTTTCCAACTTTTTTTTGAAATCTTTATCAATTCCTATTTTATTTTGATTATAAAATGATTGAATAGAACAATAACTACAATCAAATCCACAAGATTCAACAGCATCTAAAGTTAAAAGATTACAACATCTTGTACCCTCACTAGCAACTGGACAAGCTCCAAGTCCTATACCATCTTTTGTAATCTCTTGAAAGCTGTACTTTCTAACATCATATTTAATAGTCTCAAAATTTTTATAGTCATTTGGTTGTTTTTTTAATTTCTCATGTATATCAACATAATATTCAAATATTCTTTTTGATAACTGTTTATTTTTGTACTTTTCTAAATATTGGTCTGGAAAAATATCATCAAATGATTTTTCATTCCACATTAAAAAATCTTTTTGGATGTTTTTTAATATCGCTTTTTGCGAAAAGGTAAAACTATAGTCTTCTAAATTCATATATCTATTTTGATTCTAGTCTAGAGATAGCTTTTTTCATCAATTCAATATGATAATTCTCTTGATACATTACAAAAGTAAGAAAACTTGATATCTCTTCATCATCAATTGCAACAGCTAGTGCTGCGCACTCCTCTTTTGCTTTTATCTCTTCATCAATACCATCTATTAAAAATTGTTTAATATCTTTGTTTTGATAAAGTGTAGGTATTACAGTTCTAGGAATTGCTAAAATACCCATTTTTGCCATCATCTCTCCAAAACTTTTAAGGTGAAATTGTGACTCATCTATCATATCTTGGTATATGTTATATTGTAGTATATCTGTTGTGTAGTTTTGAAAGTATCCATATAAAGAGATAAGTTCATACTCTTTATAACTCTCTTCAAATAAGAATAGTGTTAGAGCATCTCTACTTAAATCATCAAGATTCTTATCTTCATATTCTCTTTTTCTATCATAAGCAGTTATTTCATCATCATTTGATTTATCTTTTAACAACAATTCAATAGCAGTTATAAAATAAAATTCATCAGACATAATTCTAGCAAATAGTGGATCTTCTGGATTATACTCTTTTATGCAAAGTTTTATCTCATTTATAATATATTCAAAAACTTCAAAGTTGCTACCTTTTGGCATATCAATAGCATACTTTTCATAATCATAAGAGATATTTTGCTCTTTTAGGTTATTTGATAACCATTTCATATGTCTAAACTCTATATTTGCAAAGTTATATAGTTGTGTTTTTATTTTTTCATTTTTGATTGAGAATGAGCTAAAAAGTACTTTTAACCATAGTTCGTGTTTTGCTTGATATATTTTATTTAGCTCCATCTAGATTTGCTCCCTTACAAGATCCCTCTAGATTAATACCCTCACAAGATTTCTTTTCCTCTTCTAATCCTTCACAAGATTCTTTTAAATCAATAGTAAACATCTCTTCTTTCATACCATTTACACGATTCTCTTTATTTATAATTGCTGCTCTAAATGCCTGTAGCACCATACCTGAACAAACTCTCTGTTTTTTAGAAGCAATTGATAGTTTTTCATCCATAAGCATTAAAGCTTTTACTGCATTATCTAGAGTGTCACCTTTGACCATCTCTGTAAAAAGTGAACCAGCAACAACTGTATCTTGACAAGCATTACATCCAAATGTAATATTTTCAAGAATATTACCGTTTAGTTTGATATAAACCATTGCAAACTCACCAGTTTTTTTATCTGCACCCATCCCTATACCATCGTTATCTTCCATAACGCCATAGTTTTTGGGGTGCATCATATGCTCTAATACCTCTGCTGATATTCTAGCAACATTTTCATTTTTTGCTAACTCTTCTTGATTTTGTCTTATTGAATTTTCCATAAATTGAGTTTATCTAATTGTTATTAAATATTTTATTAGCTTAGAGGTATAATGCTTAATACTTTATAGTAACACTACTGTATGGATTGTAAAGTACATTTGCTCTATTTTGTATTTTTACATTTCTTCTTTGTGTAAAATCTACAGTATAAACGCCTCCACTAGAAGTTGAAAACTTAGCACAAATTTTAGCCGCTTCCTCAATGATATGTTCAGGGATAGTTTTTTTAGTATTAGATACTATAACATGTGATGATACTTGACCTTGTAGATGAAACCAAAAGTCACTAGCTCTACTATTTTCTAATAGGTATATATTTTCCCTTTCATCTCTACCTAACATTATTTTATAACCATCTATAAAGAAACTTTGATAAGGTTGCCCTTTTTTTGTTTTCTTTTGATTTTTATCTTTTTTAGGTATGTAAAATTCAACTTCATCACTGGTCGTACAACTATTAATAGTATCTATTAACCTTTTGAAAAACTCAACTTTTTGAGATAAATTTAGTTGTTCAATATATTGATTTTTGATTTTTTGTTTTGTTTTTTTAGAATTTTTAAAAAGTTCATTTGATTTTCTAATATTTGTATTTTTTTCATAACCACTATTTTTGTATAACTCACTTAATATTAATGTGGCTTCTTCATTAAATTCAATAGCTTTTGATTCTAAAGTTTCTATATCATCAAGAGTATTTAGTATTTTTTCTATTTTATTTATCTGCTTATTTATTTGTGTAATTTTTTGTTTTTTTAGGTTTTCTAACTCTTTTGATTGTTTTGTTTTATATATATCAAATAAAAACTGATCAATGTCATCAATCACTTTCTCTTCATATATATATGTAGGTTTCTCTAAAGGTTGTAATTTTTGACCAACTTTTATAACTCTAAGTGATGACCACTCATCTATATGTCTAAGTGCTTCTAAAATAATATTATTCTCATCTAAGATTATAATATTTGTATTTTTACCTGTAAACTCTAATTGTAAAATTGTAGTTTGTGTTTTATATGATGATTTACTTTGAGATATTATTTGTATAATTTTATCGTTATTCAATAATGTAACATTAGAAATTTTACTATTTGTAAATCTTTTTTTTAGTATCACATCAAAAGGTGCATTAAAATCTTTTTTAATGTTGTCATTTGTCTCTTTTTTATATATGTTAGCATTTCCACGAGATAAGTCAAAGTAATATATGTTTTTACCATTAAATTCTATTTTAACAGTATTATTGTCTATTCGTTTGATATATTTTATATCATTATATACGTTTAAAAATTGTGTAAGTTGTTTTAAAATGTAATGTTTCATTTGAAATTATAGCATATTTTAATTTTTTTATGATTCTTTTATAATTATTTTATGATTCTATGATATACTTTCTCTGAAATATTAAAACTAAGGAAGAATAATGAGTAAATTATTAAAATTAGCATTAACTGCAGCAGTAGCATGTAGTTTAACAGCAACAGTAGCATCTGCGGATGTAACAAAAGGTCAAAAACTTTTTTCTAAGAAATTAAAAAAAGCATGTGCTATGACAGGTGCAAAAATGGCTGGTAAGCATTCACAAGACCAATGGGAAGCTCTTAAAGATGGTGGTAAATTAGTTGACGAGATTAAAACAATATGTCCAAATGTTAAAGATAAATCTTTAAAAGAAAAATATATCCCACATTACTATGACTTTTTCTATGAGTATGCAAATGATTCAGGAAATGTTCCATCTTGTTAATTTAAGATAGAAAGTTAAATAAAAAAGGCTAGTCATTTTGACTAGCCTTTTTTAATATTTTATATAAGTAAATTTAATACTATATTAACAGAGATATAAGTTTAATATAATTAGAATGTACATGTTAAAAAAAGGAGACGATATGAAAAAAGGAATTATTGCTTTATCTGCTGTAGCAGCTTTAGCAACAACAAGTTTTGCAAATGCAGATATGCAATTGCAATTAGATTTATTAAAAAAACAGATGGCAGCTTTAGAGGCTAGTATGAACTCAAATGCTAAGTCAATACAAAAAGTTACTAAAAAAGTTGCTAAAACAAATAAAAAGTTAAATTTGGTAAAAGCACATGATGCTTCTGATAATATTAAATGGGATGTAGATTTTAGAACTGCTATGGATTCAATCCATTATACACATGCAAGTGGAGCAAAGTCAAGTAATCCAGATCTATTAACAAATAGATTATTACTTGGTATGGGATATGCACCTAGTGAAAATGTATTTTTTAAAGGTAAACTGTCTTACAATAAAGCATATGGAGATACTGCAAACCACAGTCAATCAAATACACAGCCTGGTTATGCAAACTTTGACTGGGTTACTAGTGAAAATGCAACTGATAATACATTAAAAGTAAAAGAAGCTTATTGGTTATACATGAATGATAAGTTCTTAGGTACAGATGTAGCTTGGACAGCTTCTGTTGGTAGAAGACCATCAACTGATGGACTTGGTATAAACCTAAGAGAAGGTATGAAAGATAACTCACCTTTATCACATACTGTAAATGTTGAATTTGATGGAATGAGTGCAAAATTTAATCTTGATAAAGTAACAGGTGTAGAGGGTATGTGGTGGAAACTATGTACAGGTAGAGGTATGACTAATGCTACTCCTAGATTTAATATGGATATTCCAGGTGCAGATTATGCAGCTGATAATTCAAAAACAAAAGATATAAATATGTATGGTTTTATTTTTGTTCCTTATGATGATGGGCAATATTCTATACATACAAACTGGGCAAAAGCTGATAATTTAATTGGTTTTGAAACAATGGATATGATGTCTTATCAATATGCAGCAATGGGAATTGATCCTTCAACGCTTGATATGTCTTCACCAGCTACAAACTATATCGGTGCTGGTACACTACAGCTTGATGGAACAACATCAGCAATGGCTGCAACATCTGGGACAACAACTTCAATGATTCCAAGTGCTTCTATGGCGCATGCACCTACATTTAAAAACTTTGGAGATATGACACTATTTACTGCTATGCTAAAAGCAGAAGGTCTTGGTGATGGTATAAATGATTTTTTAGATAATACAATTGTATTTGCTTCATGGGCGCAAAGTAAAACAGACCCAAGAGATACTATGAATATGTTAGGTTCAAATGAAAGTAAAACTGGTACATCTACATGGATAGGTGTTAATGTGCCAGATCCTTTAACGGAAGATGGTAGAATTGGTATTGAGTGGAATAAAGGTAGTAAATACTGGAGATCAGTTACTTATGGTGAAGATACAATGGCTGGCAGTAAAATAGCAACTCGTGGTACTGCATGGGAAGTTTACTATAATAAACCATTAACTAAATCATTACTATTTAATGCAAGATATACAAAACTTGATTATGATTATACAGGAAGTAATAGTTTCTTTGGTGAAGATGGTACACCATATACTATGGCTGAGGCACAAGCAATGGGTCAAGATCCTGTTGAGAAAGCAACAGACTTAAGAGTTTCTATAAGCTATAGATTCTAATATAAAATTTTAAATAATAAAAAAACCTCACATTTATGTGAGGTTTTT
>CBFDEF010000050.1:0-11405 GCA_965603755.1 uncultured Arcobacteraceae bacterium | reverse complement strand
AGAACAAAAAGCAGAGATAAAAACAGATAGTAAAATAGACAAATCAGAACAAAAAATAGAAGTAAATGTAGAAAAAGCAGAGATAAAAACAGATAGTAAAACAGAACAAAAAGCTGAGTTATCAGATAAAAAAGAGATAGTGCAATCAGATGTTGCAAAAACAGCATTAAATATTAATAATATAGTAGATGATATAGTAGATAATAGAATAGATTTAGAAGAAAATAAAAAATCAGATATATCAAAAATATCTGTATCTGCAGCAGATTCAAAAAGTTCTGAATTATTAAAGACACCATTGATGGCAAGTATGTTTTTAAGTGCTCAAAAGAATTTAAAAGAGTTAGCTTCTAAAGAGCAAATAACAAATGCAAAAAAGAATTTAGAGGAAAATAAAACAGTAAATGGTGTTAAAAAAAGTGCCCAAATGCTTGATTTAAATCTAGAAGATGCACAGATGAAAGTAGATAAAAGCAAGCCAAAGGTTAATGCAAAAGAAACTTCAAAACCATTTACTACAAATAGTAATTCAATGTTAAATAAAATGTTTATGCAGTCACAAATATCTCAAGGATTAGCAAAAGAGAATATAGTTAATTCACAAATACAAGAAAAAATAATTTCAACTAATACATTAGAAACAACAAAAGAGAAAGAAGTTGTTGTTAATATGACAGCTCCAACACAAGTTGTAGAAACTATACAAAATAAAATTATAGGTGCACAACAAAAAGTTAGTGGATTTATGAGTGATGTTGCTAGAAGTATGTATCTTAATTATAAACCACCTGTTAATACATTTAAAATTAATCTTAATCCTGCAAATTTAGGAAGTATTTCAATTATTATGAGAAGTAACAAAGTTGATAATAGTATTAGTGTTAGTATGAATATGAGTAACTCTTCAACAATGGAAGTTTTTTCTGATAATAAATCATCACTTCAATCAGCGTTAGTGAGAAATTTTAATGATGGTTCTAATGTTAATTTGAGTTTTAATATGCAAGGTGATAATTCAGATAATGGTTTTGAACAGTTTAATCAAAATAATAATAATCAGCAAAATAACGAGCAGTCAGATTCAAATGTAGTCTCGCAAGATAATGAGGATGAAGAAGTATCTGAAAATAATGATTATATGTAAGTATAATTTAGGCTAATAAAATGCAAGAATTAATATCTTTACTTGATCAGCAAACAATACTTTCTTTTTTCCTAGTATTAGCTAGAATATTATCTTTTATGGCATTTATGCCTATTGTTGGACATAAAACGGTTAATCCAACCATTAGAATTGCAATCTCGTTTTATTTAGCAGTTTTTTTATTTCCTTTAGTAGACTATAATCAAAATATAATTACACAAGAAACTTTTATTTCTGCATTAATAAGTGAAATTACACTTGGTCTGGTTGCTTCATTTTTAGTACAAATTGTATTTGCAGCTGTTCAAATAGTCGGAGATTTAATTGGATATGCAACAGCTTTATCTATGGCTAATATGTTTGACCCTACTACAGGAACTCAGCAAGGGATTGTAAGTAGATTTTTGTATCTTATTATTTTGGTAATTTATTTAGAATCAGGTATGTATGAGATAACATTATATATGTTAGGTATTAGTTTTGGAAATATTACACTAGGAACATTTAATTTGTTTGCTTATGATGGAATAGCATATGCAATAAAAGAGATAAATATGATGTTTGCATTTGCATTTTCATTTGCATTTCCTCTTTTTTTTATTGCATTTATTATGGATGTTTACTATGGTTATGGAACAAAATCTATGCCTGCATTTTCGCCATTTGTTATTACTTTTCAGATTAAATTTACTTTAATATTTGTTTTTATGTTATTAGGTTTTGAGATATTTGTTGATAGTTTTACAACATATTTTATAAGTAAATTTGAATAGGAAATTAGTATATTATGGCTGATGAAGAAGAAAAAACAGAGGAACCCACGGGTAAGAAAATAGAAGACGCCAAAAAGGACGGTAATGTCCCTAAGTCAGCTGAAGTTCCAGGTGCTGCTATACTTTTTTTTAGTTCATTGTACCTACTGTTTTTTGCCGATTCTATGTTTCTAGAAATAAAGGATATGATGCATTATATATACTCTTTTATGGGTTCAGAAATGGATGGAAGATTATATTATACTATTGCATCAACAGTTATTTATACAATGCTTTACGCTTTGTTCCCACTATTTTTTATTGTTCTTTTTTTAGCAGTTATTTTTAATTTAATGCAGTTTGGTTTTATAGTTACTCCACTTAAATTAGAGTTAAATAAGATAAATCCTATAAGTGGTTTTAAAAATATTTTTAGTGCTAAAAAAGCTATAGAAGCACTAAAATTAACAGTAAAATTAATACTTATTTTTATAGTTATGTTAATAATTTTAGCAATTCTTTGGGATGATATTTTAGCAATGATGGACAAGGATATTAATGCTTCTTTATCTTCAATGATAGAGTTAACAATGTATTTTTTATTAACAATTTTGTTAATTATAATCATTTTTGCTATAATAGATTTCTTTTTTACAAGACATTACTATTTTAAACAATTAAAAATGTCTAAACAAGAGATAAAAGATGAACATAAGCAGATGGATGGAGATCCTTTAGTAAAAGGTAGAATTAGACAAATTCAGATGAAGATGGCAAAGCAAAGGATGATGGCTGATGTGTCTGATGCTGATGTTGTTGTAACAAATCCAACTCATTATGCAGTTGCATTAAAATATGATAATGAAAAGTCGTCAGCCCCAGTAGTATTAGCAAAAGGTATTAATTTTTTAGCATTAAAAATTAAAGATATAGCACGCGAAAGTAATATACCAATTATAGAAGATCCAGCATTAGCAAGAGCCTTATATGAACAACTAGAGGTAGAACAAGAGATACCAGAAGTTTTTTATAAAGCAATTGCTGAAATTTTTACATATATTTATAGTTTAAATGGGAAACAACCAAAATAGGAGTTTATTTTAAGATGAAAAAATTATTTTATATATTATTATCAATATCATTGTTTATTTCAAATAGTTATGGAAAAAAAGATTTTTATTATAGTTTTGTGGATGATGATCTTGGTCAAATATCGCAAAAACAAAAAGAAAAAATCATGAATGGAAATAATAGATTAAAAACTATTAGAAGATATGTAAATGAAGGACAAATAGGTGCTGCATTAAAACAAATAGAAGTTTTTGAAAGAAGCAATAAGATAAAAATGTTAGATTCAAGCATTATACTCTTGCGTTGTGAAATTTTATACAAATTACAAACTAAAAAAAGAGCACTAGAAGCAGACCAAATAATGGAAAAAGCTATTAATAGTTCAAAAATTAGTCAAGATGATTTATTAGAAGCATATAGATTGTTAGTATTAATAAAAATTCGTATTAATAAAATAAAAGATGCAGAATATTATGCAAAAGCAATAGAGCATAATTTTGATGATCCGTTATCAAAAGTATATGGAAAAGTTGCGTTAGCACAAATTGATGTAGAGAGAAGAGATTATAGAAAGGCGATAAAAAAACTAAGAAAAGAGTTAATTGAGACTACAAGTTTAGATATTGCAACAATAATTGCAGATGAATTATATGATGCATATATTTTAAACAAAGATGATGAAAAAGCTTATGAATTAGCCGAAAAAGTTTTAAGTAAAAATATTGATTATTATGCTAATGATAGCTATAAAGCTTTAAAAAAAATTGATAAACTAATAAATGCAGGTATGCCAAAATTTGCAATTAATATTATAAAAAAATTATTAGAAAATGCAAGTGTTACAGATAGTATTGATAATTTTAAATTTATTTTGGCAAATACATATATGGATTTGGCAGGTTTTGAAAAAGAATATATGCCAATGGCAAAAGAGATATATGAGGAATTAATTAGAGCTAAAGCTGATAGCCCTTATATAAAAAGATCAAAAATGATTTTGGATGAGATTATTATGAGAGAGGGTAAATTTGATCCACAAATGATATCTTCGAAATATAGTGGTGTTGATTCTATGCAAAATAAAGCTTTAATGCAAGAGTTATTGAATGCAATAGAAGATGAAAAATATGAACAAATAATAAGAATGAAGAAAATATATAGTGGAATATATTTAAAAATTATTAAAAGGTTTGGATACGATAATATAGACCAAGTGTATGATATAATTAATTCAAAAATGATTAAATATTATTTAAAAACAAATCAATGTCAGCAGTTAAATAATGTTATAAAATCAGTTTCTGATGAAGCATTATTATTGCTAATTGAGGATAAAACAGCTACAGAGAATCTATTTACTTGTATGACAGAGTTACCAGAGAAAAGATCATATATGGTTGCAAAAAATGTATACAGTAAATCAAAAAATCCAGAGGTATACCTAAATTTAGAAAAAATTGCATTGTTATTAGAAAATTACAAAGATGCATACAAATTTTCTCAAAAACTTGATATGTTAAATAGTATTGATACACCAGGACTTAACGAGGTGTTATCAGATGAATTTTTATATAGATTTTTAATTTTTGGAAATAAAGATAGTGCACATAGTATGGAAAAGTTTTTCAGTTATGCTCGAGAAAATCAAGAATTTATCTTTAATAATGAAAATAATCCATTAATAATTGATTTTTATTACCAATATTATCTTTATCTTTTAAAACAAAAAGAGGAGGAGGATGCAAATTCTATTTTGCATAAATTGTATGATAAGCAACTCCAGATGAATGCAAGAGTTTATTCCCCTTTTGTTGAGATTGAATTAGCAAAATTAGCTAAGTTAGATGATAACTATGAAAAGGCATTAAAATATTTAAAGCATGGATTAAATATAAAAAGAATGAGAGATGGAAAAAGTATCGATAGAAAAATAAAAAAAGAAGATTTGGCACATATTTATTATGAGATGGCTAAAATTTATGAACATTTAAAGAAAGTTAATAGATATAAAACAATGATAAAAAAATGTAAAAACTTAAAAGATGTTGATAGCTTTTATAAAAAAATGTGTGATAAATTATAATGGTAGATATTGATAATTTATTAAATAGTATAAATAGTGATAATTTATTTGTTCCATTTGGAAGAATTATAAATATTAATAGTTCAAATATTGTTGCTAATGGATTAGAGGTTGCTATTGGGGATATTGTAAAGATAGAATCAGTACAGCATTTATATACTGTTTTGGGTATGGTAGCATCTATTACAGAAAATAATTTTACAATAGTACCATTTTCATTTATAGATGGTTTTAAGATTGATGATAAAGTATATCTACAAAAAGAAGGTTTGAGTGTTAAGTGTGGATATGGACTTTTAGGTAGAGTTGTTAATGCATTGGGTGAACCTATAGATAATGCTGGTAAATTAACAAATATAGAAGAGGAATCTGCTATAAATAAGAGTACTATTTCACCTTTGGAGAGAGGTATAATAGATCAAAGATTTTCGA
Source organism: uncultured Arcobacteraceae bacterium (assembly GCA_965603755.1). Classification (GTDB taxonomy): domain Bacteria; phylum Campylobacterota; class Campylobacteria; order Campylobacterales; family Arcobacteraceae; genus JAIOSF01. The sequence continues at coordinate 5,923 of CBFDEF010000050.1, read as the reverse complement.
CTGGTGTTAAAGCTATTGATTCAATGTTAACATGTGGTAAAGGTCAAAAAGTTGGGATATTTGCGGGATCTGGTGTAGGTAAATCAACACTAATGGGGATGATTGTAAAAGGGTGCGAAGCTCAAATAAAAGTTATAGCACTTGTGGGAGAAAGGGGTCGTGAGATTCCTGAATTTATCCATTACAATCTTGGAAATAATCTTGAAAATACAGTTATTGTAACTGCAACAAGTGATGAATCATCTTTGATGAGAAAATATGCTGCTTTTACAGCTATGGCAATTGCAGAGTTCTTTAGAGACAAAGGGCATGATGTATTACTTATGATGGATTCAGTTACTAGATTTGCAATGGCACAAAGAGAGATAGGTTTGAGTACTGGAGAACCTCCTACACAAAGAGGTTATCCACCATCAGTTTTTGCACTGTTACCGCAACTTATGGAGAGAGCAGGATCAAATAGTAAAGGTACAATTACAGCATTTTTTACTGTTTTAGTTGATGGTGATGACCTAAGTGATCCAATTGCAGATCAAAGTAGATCAATACTTGATGGACATATTGTATTAACAAGAAAACTAACCGAGGAGGGTTTTTATCCACCTATAGATATTCTGCAAAGTGCATCAAGGGTAATAGATAAAGTTATTTCAAAAGAGCAGTATAATAGGTTTTTAAAGTTAAAAAGGATATTATCTTTAATAAAAGAGAATGAAGTGCTTTTAAGAGTTGGTGCCTATAAGAAGGGTATGGACAAAGAACTTGATAGTGCTTTATATAAAAAAGATAAAATAAAAGCTTTTTTAACTCAAGGGACAGATGAATTATATGCTTATGATTCAATTGTAAAAACACTTATGGAGGTGACAAATGATTGATAAATCTGGAAATATGCTATACCATATTAATAATTTAAATACACAAAATGAAAGAGTAAGCTATCAGATGGCTTCAGGTAAGGTATTAGATCAAGGTAGTGATGATGCAATGCTACATGCAGAAGTTATAAATCTTGAAGATAAGCTAAGAGTTACGGAAGGATTAAAGCTTCAGATTGAAAAAACAAGAGCTTTAAATGATACAGCTGATGTAAATATTGCAGAGACTAAAGTCTCTTTAGATTCCATAAAAATTGATCTAATGAAAGGATTAAATGATGGTATGGATAGAAACGATAAGCTTGCCCTTGCCACAAATTTAAGAGGTATTAGAGAAAATATAATTGATAGAGTTAATACTGAAGTGGATGGTGAGTATCTATTTACTGGTTCAGTTACAACAAATAAAACATTAGTAAAAAATGATGATTTTAAAATAAATGGTCAAGTTGATTTTGGAGGAGATGGATTCTTAAGAGAGGTTGCAGTTCAGCCAGGAAGCTATCGAGATAGAGGTGTTACGGCACACGATGTAATATTTTATAATTCAGATACAAGTGCAGATGATGGTGCAGTGACTTTTACATCTAGAGAGATTGTAATAGATGATTCAGGGCACACTTGGAAAGAAGATATGAGTGATCCAGCTGATTTCAAGCTTGTTAAACTTGATTATAATGGTGAAGTAACAGATGAATATCTTAAGATAGATAGTGTTGTTTTTGATCCTCAAGAGATTAATATAAAAAGACAAGTTACAGCTGGGGAAGAATTTACAATAAATATTAAAAACGAATCAGGTGCAGATGATACATTAACTTATACAGTTTTAGCTGGTGATAGTGTAGCAGATGTTGCAACAAACTTAGCTGCACAAATAGATGCATTAGGTTATATGACAGCAACTGGAAATTCAGAGGGAACTATAAGCTATACAAATAGTGAAGAAGTATCATTTAGCTTAAGTACAACAAGTAAAGAAGCTATTATAGGAATGCCTGAAAGTAAATATACAACAGAAACAATTAGTGATGCTAGGAGTGCAGGAAGAATATCAAATGACACAAGATCTGGATTGTTATTAGAAACAAAACATAATTATTTAGATGACCTTAATATAATTATAAATGCACTAGAGGGATACAGTACAATTACAATGAATAATAGCCCATTTTATGGTGAAAAAGATGAAATTATTCCTACAAATGAGGTGCAAGATTTAGTTAGAACAGGGTTAGGTCAAACTACACAGCAATTTGATGCTACAAATATAGGTCATGGAGAACTTGGTGGAAGAAATAATGTTTTTGAAGTTGCTTACGACAAAATTTCTACTCAAGAGACACATTATAATATTTTAATTCAAGAAACTAATGGTGCAGATATAGCAAAACTTGCTATGGAGTCAAAATCATTAGAGATGACATATCAAGCACTGTATTCAACAATAGCTAAAATGAATCAACTTTCATTAATTAATTTCTTAAAATAGAAAGGTATTTTATTTTAAATGAATATTAGAGATATTTTATTTAGGAAAGAGTATGTTCTAATTGGATTTATTTTTTCAATGTTAGCGATTATTATCGTTCCATTGCCAAAATCAATGTTAGACTTCTTTCTTATTTTATCTTTAACATCAGCAATATTAATATTACTTATTTCACTTTTTATTCAAAAACCAACAGATTTATCAACATTTCCAACCTTACTATTAATTCTTGTACTTTTTAGACTCTCATTAAATATAGCAACAACTAGATCAATATTAGGTGACGGTCATAACGGACCTGAGGCAGTAAGTGATATTATTGCTGCTTTTGGTGAGTTTGTAGTTGGTGGAAATATGGTTATAGGTGTTATTATATTTATTATTCTTGTGCTTATTAACTTTATGGTTGTTACAAAAGGTGCAGGAAGAGTTGCTGAAGTGCAAGCAAGATTTAGTTTGGATTCTTTACCAGGTAAACAGATGGCTATTGATGCTGATTTAAATGCAGGATTTATTGATGATAAGCAAGCTAAGCAAAGACGTGAAGAGTTAGCTAGTGAAGTTAGTTTTTATGGAACTATGGATGGTTCTGCTAAGTTTGTAAAAGGTGATGCCGTTGCTGGTATTATTATCACTTTAGTAAATCTTGTTGGTGGATTGATGATTGGTATTTTCCAACATGATTTAACGGCAGCGCAGAGTGCGGAGATATATACAATTTTAACAATTGGAGATGGATTAGTAGCTCAAATCCCAGCTCTTATTATATCAACGGCAACAGCAATTATTATTACAAGATCAAATAATGATGAGGAGAAGTTTGCAAGCGGTACAATTTCTCAATTAGTAAATGATAGTAAATCACTTATAATAACTGGGATTGCACTTATGTTATTTGGGTTAGTTCCTGGATTTCCTAGTGGGATTTTATTCTTTATGGGTATTTTACTTGCAGGGACAGGATATGTTGTTTATATGGTTGAAGCGGATCAAGACAATGCTTTTACAAGATTTGTAAAAGGTTCAGAAAGTACTAAAAAAACTAAAGAACAAAAAGAATTAGCAACAAAAGAGAAAACGAAGAAAAAACAAGCTCCAGTAGCAACAGAAGAACAAACAATAGATAAAACGATGAAATTAGAAGTTTTAGAATTAAAACTTGGACCAACATTACTTAGACTTGTTCAAGGAGATAGTGAATTATTAGATAAAATTAAAGGTATAAGAAATAAAATTGCTGGTGATTTAGGGTTTGTTATCCCTCAAATTAGAATTAGCGATGATGTATCATTAAATATGAATCAATATTCATTTAATCTAAAAAGAATCCCTATAGCAAAAGGGAATGTTGAAATAAATAAATTTTTAGCTATGGGTGGTGTAGGTGGAGCCAAAATTCCAGGTAAAAGGGTAAAAGAACCTGTTTTTAATCTTGATGCGGTATGGATAGATGAATCTGATAAAGATGCAGCATTAAACAAAGGTTTTACAGTTGTTGATGCTCCAACTATTATCTCTACACATTTATCTGAACTTATTAAAAAACATGCAGAAGATATTATTACTAGACAAGATTTAGTAGATATTATTAATAGACTTAAAGAGAGTTTTCCTATTATTGTTGAGGAAGCTATGAAGGTTACCACTTACGGTGTTTTATTAAAAGTTTGTAAAGATCTTTTACATGAAAATATCCCTTTAATTGATATGATTACAATTTTAGAATCTGTATCAGATATTGCTGAGCATACAAAATCTCCAGATATTATATTAGAACATGTAAGGTCTAAATTATTTAGATTAATTACTAATAAATTTACAGCACCTGATGGGGCTTTACATATTATTACAATTAAATCTGAAATAGAGCAAGATTTTATAAGTAAACTGCAAGAACAGCATGGTGTTAGTCATCTTATGCTTAGTATTGGTGAGATTAATAATCTTGTAACAAAAACTAGAGAACTTATTGTAAATATTGAAGCAAAAGGTGTAAATACAATCTCAATGATTGTAGATCCAAGTTTAAGAAGAAGAATTTCTGAAATATTTGAAAAATTTGGACTAAATATTGCAGTATTAAGTCATGCAGAACTTGATGCAAAAGCAGAATTTACAATTGAAGGAACTTTAGAGTTTTAAAGTATTATTTAGATAAAATGAGAAAATTTAAAATCTAAAGGATACAACATGAATGGTGATTTATTTGGTTCACTTCTTCCCCTTATCGTATTATTTGCGATATTTTACTTTCTAATTATTAGACCGCAACAAAAACAGCAAAAAGAACATGCAGCGATGCTTGATGCACTTGAAAAAGGTGATAAAATTTTAACAAATGGTGGATTAATTGTTGAAATAGTTAAAGTTGAAGAGATGTTTTTAACAGTAAAAAATGTTGATGGTGGAACATTAAGACTTGCAAGAAGTTATGTTGCAAGTAAATGGGAAGAATAAAAAAAGGATATAATTCTTGAAATTTTTTAATTATAGAATAGTTATATTTATCTTAATCACACTATTTGGTATAGTTTTTTCTATACCATCTTTTCTTCAAACTGATGAGGGTAAAAAAATATCTTTAGGTCTTGACCTACAAGGTGGACTTCATATGCTTTTAGGTGTTCAAACACAAAAAGCTGTAGAGGGTAAAATAAAATCAGTTGCTGCAACAGTTAAATATTTTTCAGACAATGAAGATATCTTAATAGAAGATTTAATGATTCAAAAAGATCATTTAAGCTTTATACTTCTTGATAGTGATGAAGAGGCAAAATTAGATGCAATGTTAGCTGAAGTAACTGGTCTTGATATAAATAAAGGTTCAGATTTAATTTATACTATTAAATTAACGCCAATAGAGATTGATGTTGTTAAAGATATGGCAGTATCTCAAGCTGTTGAAACTATAAGAAATAGACTTGATCAGTTTGGTCTTGCAGAGCCTTCTGTTGTTAGACAAGGTAAAACAGATATCGTTGTAGAACTTCCAGGTATAAAAACTCAAGAAGAGGAACAAAGAGCAAGAGAACTTATCTCAAAACCTGCAAATCTTGAGCTTATGGCAATTGATGAGTTAAAAGCAGACCAAGTTTATAATTTGACAAAAGAGGAAGCACAAGAGATGGGAGATGTTATTTTAGAGGATACAAATGATCCTAAAGTAAAATATCTAATTGCTCAAATTCCAATTTTAACAGGCTCTCAAATAGTAGATGCAAAGGTTGCATTTGATCAACAAACTAACCAGCCAATTATTAACTTTACTTTAAGTACATTTGGAGCACAAGTATTTGGTGACTTTACTGCTAAAAGTATTGGAAAAAGACTGGCTGTCGTGCTTGATGGAAAAGTTTTTTCTGATCCAGTTATAAGAGAAAGAATTGGTGGTGGAAGTGGACAAATAAGTGGAAACTTTACTGTTAATGAAGCTGGTAATATTGCAATTGCTTTAAGAAGTGGTGCTTTACCTGCTCCTGTTATAATGCTAGAAAAAAGAAGTGTTGGACCTAGTCTTGGTGCTGATAGTATTAATGCTTCAATGATGGCACTT
>CBFDEF010000049.1:0-11502 GCA_965603755.1 uncultured Arcobacteraceae bacterium | reverse complement strand
CTAAATAGTAAATCAATAGTATCAAACGATTTAAAAGCTGCAGTTCTTCAAATACAAGAGCAGATAGATAATAAAACAGTAGAGTTACCAAAAGAGGTGAAAATACAACTTGATAAGATTCAATCGCAAATAGAATTTTATCAGTTGTTATCATATACAAGTACATCAAATCATACTTTCTTGCCTTTTTCATGGGAAGATTTAGATGATGCTGATATAAAGTTTGACTCAAAAAATAAAGATGAATTTTCTTGTCAAATAAACTTATCTTTAAAAAATGCTGGGGAGTTAAAGGTTTTATTACAGCTTGATAATCAAAATAATTTAAATATAAATATGGGAGTAGAGTCACAAAGTTTTAAGAACCTAATTCAAACAAATTTACAAAAGTTAAGAATGGGTATAAATAGTGTTGGGCTTATGGTTCAAAGTTTAAATATATTTGATATACAAGATGATCAGAATAAAACATATGAACAAAATGCATATGGAACTGATAATAAGTTAAACTTTGGTTTAGATATAAAAGCGTGAGGTTAGCATGGAAAAAGATTTTATAAAAAAAGCAGCATCACTAAAATATGATGATAGTAAAAGCCAAGCACCAATAGTTACCTCTTTTGGTAAAAGAGAAACTGCTAATAATATTATAAAAATAGCAGAAGAAAATAATATTCCAATAAAAAAAGATGAAGACTTAGTAAATATGTTAAGTGAAATTGAGTTAAACCAAGAGATACCGGTTGAGCTTTATAAAGCAGTAGCAGAAATATTTAGTTTTGTATATGAGATGGCAAATGAAGAAAAAAATAGATAATAGTTTAACCCTATATTTTAACAATACTTTTCCTTATAAAAGTTCTAAAATAAGTAAAAAAAGCAATACTGTTACAGTTGGTATTGGAGGAAATATCGGTGATGTTTCAAAAAGATTTAAAAAGTTATTTTTAGCATTTAAAAGTGATAGTAGATTTAGCTTAATTCAAACTAGTCCGTTACTCACAAATCCACCTTTTGGATATACGAAGCAAGATGATTTTTTAAATGGTATCATTGTTCTTAAAACAGATCTATCACCTATGGAATGCCTAATGGTTTTTCAAAGATATGAACATAGATTTCAAAGAGTAAGAAGCTTTCAAGATGCACCAAGAACTTTAGATATAGATATAATATTTTTTAACAATTTAAAGATGAATACTCCAAAGCTCACTCTACCACATCATGGTTATAAAAGTAGAGATAGTGTACTTATACCTTTGAAATTTATTGATAAAAGTTAGTTTTATAACTATATATGATAAAATCAATGATAACTATTTTAAAAAAAGGTTGAGTCACAAGATGTCAGACACTACAGCAATAGATAAAAATACTCAAGAGCTAAAAGAGATTATTAATAACTCTTGGAGTGGAATTGGAATTATTGACCAAACAAGCAAGTTTATATATGTAAATAACGCATTTACACCTATCTTAGGATTTCAAGAGAAAGAGTTACTTCAAATAAAATTTGAGAGTTTATTGCTTCCTAAGTACAAGGCAGAATTTAAAGAGCTTTTACGAAAGAATTATGAAAATCAATATACAAATAATATAAGAGTTTCTTGTATGAGACGGGATAAAGCTGTAGTATACCTTGATGTTTCAATTAAGTTGATGCTAAATAAAAAATATATAGTTATAAATGCAAATGATATTACTCAAAGTATCTCAGATCATGAGACTTTTGATAGATATGTAATTCAAGCGCATGTTGATAAAGATGGTATATTTACAAAAGTAAGTGAAGCTTTTTGTAGATTGTGTTTGTTTAGTGAAAATGAACTTCTTGGAAAGTCATTTAAATTAATAAGCCATCCATCAATAAATGAACCAGATTTAGAAGGTACGATATGGTCTGAACTTATTATCCATGGACAATGGAATGGTGTAGTTGCTAGTAAAAATAAACATGGTGAAACTATCTGGGTAGATGCAATTATAAAACCTATAAATAATAAATATGGTGATGTTACAGGTTATTCTGCTGTTATGTTTGATATAAGTGGTGAGATTAAACTTGAACAAAACAAAGAGATGTTAGAAGAGACTATTGTTGATAACGAGGCAAAGTTAAAAATCATGGGTGACACTATGAGAACGGTGGCACATGAGTGGAGACAACCTTTAAATACAATATCTTTAGAGGCTCAAAATTTATTATTCTCTTATCAGTTTGCTGATGATGGTGTACCTAAAGAGGAAGCTGTTCCAATTCTAGAGGGGATGCAAAGTAATATTGAGGGCTTGTCAAATATTATTAATAAATTTCAATATATTACAGAACTACAAGGTGAAAAGAGAAATACATTTATAAAAGATGTTTGCCAAAGAGCTATAAATACTTCAACAGTATCAAATGATATTATTGGTGAAGATTATTCAACAAACAAAGAGTTTAAAACTCATGAAAATGAGTTGTCAGCTTCAATCGCAAGTATTTTAGATAATGCTAAAGAGGCTATTGAAAGATTTGAATCAGATGATGAAAAATTTATTAATATTAAAACATATGAAGAAGATAATAATATTAAAGTAGAAATATCTAATAATGGTGGAAATATTGAGGAGAGTTTACTTGAAAAGATATTTACACCATATTTTAGTACAAAAGAGACAAGAAATGGTGTAGGATTGAGTTTATATATTTCTAAAATGATTGTTGAGCTTCATCTAAAAGGTAAAATTGAAGTTGAAAATAAAGGGAATAATATAGTAGTTTTTACTGTAGTATTGCCTATAGGATAAAATATGATTATAATTCCAGCAAGATTAAATAGTAGCAGATTTGAAAATAAAATTATGGCAGATATCTTAGGGTTGCCTATGGTTATAAGAACTGCTAAAAGAGTAGAGTCTTTAGATGAAGTTGTTATAGCTACTGATTCTTTAGATGTTATCGAGCTAGCACGTCAATATAAGATAAAAGCAGTTATGACATCAACTTCCCATCAAAGTGGTACAGATAGAATTAATGAAGCTGTAAATATATTAAATTTAAAAGATGATGAAGTGGTTATAAATGTACAAGCAGATGAGCCATTTATAGAACCAGAAGTTGTTCAGTCTGTTATAGATAAAGTAAAAGATTTAAAATCAAACGCATTTACAATGGTAAGTTGTTATAAAGAGATTAACTCTGAAGTTGCAGATGATCCAAACCATGTAAAAGTTATATGCGATGAACAAAACAATGCAATATATTTTTCAAGAAGTAAGATACCATACCATAGAGACCATTACAATGACACTTTATATAAAGGGCATTTAGGTATTTATGGTTTTACTAAAAAGAGTTTAAATTATTTTTGTTCTTTAAAATCATCAATGTTAGAATCAACAGAAAAGCTTGAGCAATTAAGAGCTATTTCAAATAATCAAAAAATAAATATGGTTAAAGTAGAATCAAAAAGTTTTGGTATTGATACAAAAGAAGATCTTCAACAAGCATTGAAAATATTTGCATAGAGGTAATAATATGGATAAAAGTATATTAAAAAAGATAAATATTTTATATGTAGAAGATGAAGAAGAGGTTAGAAGCCTTACTTCAAATGTATTATCAAAATTTGTAAATAGTATCGTATTAGCTTGCCATGGACAAGAGGGTTTAGAGATATTTGAAAAGTATAATGGGGAAAACTCTACATTAGAAAAATTTGATTTAATTATAACAGATATCAATATGCCAAAAATGGATGGTTTGGAGATGTTAGAGGAGATATATAAAATAGATCATAGCATACCAGCTATTGTTACTACCGCACATAATGATGCTGATTTTTTAAAACATGCTATAAACTTAAGAGTTAGAGGTTATGTAAGTAAACCTTTAAATTTACATGATCTTATTGAAACAATGCTTTTAGCTGTTGAATCAACTTTTTTAAAAAATGAATTAATAGAAGCAAATAAAAATCTAGAATCACAAGTTGAAGAGAAAACAATAGAACTTAGATCAATATTAGATTCTCAAGAAAACTTGATTTTAGTGATGGATGATAATAAGTTATCTAGTGTTAATAAAACATTACTTGATTTTGTAGGTGTAAGTAGTATTGAGGAGTATAAAGAAAAATATTCAACTATTTGTAGTATGTTTTGTATAAATGAAAATAACTATCATTCAGATGATGTTTCAACATGGATTGAAGAGATATCTAAATTAGACGATATTCATAAAATTGTAAGAATAAAAAATAAAGATAACGAAGAGAGAATATTCCAAGTTAATATTAAAACATTTTTTTATAATACTAAACACTATGTAATTTCATTTACAGATATTACAGAACTTAAGCAGTATACATATGAATTAAAATATCAAGCAACACATGATAATTTAACAAAATTATATAACAGACAAAAGTTAAATGATGACTTTAATAAAGAGATATTAAGAGAGGAAAGATATAAACATGGATTGAGTTTAATCATGCTTGATATTGATAATTTTAAACAAATAAATGATACTTATGGTCATGATGTAGGGGATGTAGTATTAAAAGATATTTCAGCTTTAATATTAAAATCAATTAGAAAGACAGATATAGCTTCAAGATGGGGTGGTGAAGAGTTTATGATTTTGCTACCTGAAACATCTTTAGATAATAGTATAACAATAGCCCAAACATTAAGAAAAAATGTAGAAAATTTTAACTTTAATGGTGTTGAAGAAAGTGTCACAATAAGCTTAGGTGTAGCAGTTTTTAAAAATGGTATTGATTGTAGAGATACGATAGTTAAAAATGTAGATTTAGCTTTATATAAAGCTAAAGAGTGTGGCAAAAATCAAGTTATAAAATATGATAATATGGTTTGTAATTAGATGAAAAATAAAGGGAATATTAATGAGTAAAAAAAATAGTGTAGTAACAAAAATAGTAGGTGGTATTTATAAAGGTAAGATATTAGAGTTGCCATCTTTAGAGGTTACAAGAAGTTCAAAATCTATTTTAAAAGAATCTTTTTTTAATGTATTACAATTTGATATTATGGACACTCTATTTATAGAGGGGTTTGGTGGTAGTGGAGCTATTGGACTTGAAGCACTTAGTCGAGGTGCAAAACATAGTTATTTTTGTGAAATAGATAGGCAATCTTATAAAATTTTACAAAGAAACTGTGATAGTTTAGAGCCTTCAAAGTGTACAAGTTTATATGGTGATACATTTGAAAAACTACCAACACTTTTAGAACAATTAAAAAATCAAAAAAGTGTTAAAGATGATGAAATTATTATCTATTTAGATCCCCCATTTGATTTTAGAGATGGTATGGAAGATGTTTATGAAAAAACTTTTGATATGGTAAAAAATATTGAAAATGAAAATGTTATTTTAGTTACATTTGAGCATATGACAGGTTTAGAGTTACCTGAAACATTAGGTAGATTTACAAAATATAAAACAAAGAAATTTGGAAAGAGCTCTTTAACATACTATAATGTTTAAAGTTTCTATTTGGATTTTATCTATAGTAGTCATTGGGGTATTTCTTTTCCCCTTTATCTATACAGTTTCTCCATATACCTTAAATCCACAAGCAATATTACAAGCTCCTAGTTTAGATAATATTATGGGTACAGATAGATTAGGTCGTGATCTATTTGCAAGGATTTTAAATGGTGGTCAAACTTCTATTATCATTGGTTTTTTAAGTGCAATGATATCATCTTTTATTGGTCTTATTATTGGTATTAGTGCTGGATATTTTAAAGGTAATATTGATAAAAGTATCACTATTATTATCGATCTATTCTTAACATTTCCAACATTTTTTTTACTTTTAGCACTTGTAAGTTATATGGAAGCTTCAATTACTATTTTAATCATTGTATTATTTATTACAGGTTGGATGGGGATGGCTAGAATGATAAGAAGTGAGAGTTTTGCTATATCAAATAAACCATATATAAAAATACTAAATTTAGCAAATGTAAGTAAATCAAAGATTATTTTAAAATATTTTGCACCACTATTAGCACCAATATTTCTTATATCATTTACTTTTGGAGTAGGTGGGGCAATACTTGCAGAATCTGGATTGAGTTTTTTAGGACTTGGTATCAACCCTCCACAAATAAGTTGGGGTAGTTTACTTTCAGGTGGTAAAGAGGTTATTGAGATAGCTTGGTGGGTTAGTTTTTTCCCAGGATTATTTATATTTATAATCACCTTTTGTCTAATGCAAATTGCAGATTATTTACAACAAAAGATGAACTCAAAAGAGATAAACTAGATAAGATTTTAAAGTTTATTTAAAATCTTATCTAAAGAGTTTGTTGATAAAACTCTTTTTAGATATCCTAAAATATATGTAGCTTTTGTTATATAATATCTAGGTTTTACTTTTTTTGTTTTAATTATTTTTTCTACAACTTTAGCTACTTCAACAGCTTCTAAAGTAAAGGGAACATCACTTTTTGAACTAGATAAACTTTTTATGTAGCTATCTTTGAATCTAGAGTTTTCTATATCTATATTTTTTTTAGTCATTCTTTTTGCATTGTTTCTAAACTCACTTAATACAGGACCTGTATTTAAAAGTGTTATATCTATATTTGTATCTTTTAACTCTAGTCTTAATGTGTCTGTTAATCCCTCTATCGCATATTTACTTGCATTATAAGCACCTCTAAGTTTAAGCGATACCAAACCTAAAACAGAGCTGTGTTGTATGATTTTTCCATACCCTTGTGCTTTCATTATTGGTAAAACTTGAGATGTTACTTCATGAAGTCCAAAAACATTTGTTTCAAATTGTTCTTTTAATACATAAGTTTTAATATCTTCAACGGCACCAGGTTGCCCATATCCTGCATTATTAAAAACAACATCAAGTTTTCCATTAGTTATTTTTAATACTTTTTTTAATGTTTCACTAATACTCTCTTTTTTTGTAACATCAAGAAAATAAGCGTTAAATCCTAAATCTTGAAGTCTTTGTACATCTTTTGTATCTCTAGCAGTTGCAAATACTTGATACCCTTTATCTTTTAAATATATTGCAGTTTGTTCACCAATACCTGTTGAACAACCTGTTATTAGTACACTAATGCTCATTTTTAATGTTATTAAAATCTAACATGATCTCTTTAACATCTCACAATACTCTTTTGCATGGTAAGAGATAATAATATCAGCGCCAGCTCTTTTAAAACTAATAATTGTCTCTGCCATAACTCTATCATAATCAATAAGTCCAGCAGCTCCAGCATTTTTAAGCATAGCATACTCTCCACTTACATTATAAACTGCTAATGGTAAGTTTGAATTGTTTCTAATATCTCTTATAATATCTAAATAAGCTAGTGCTGGTTTTACCATAAGTATATCTGCACCTTGTTTTTCATCTTCAAGAGATTCTTCTAAAGCTTCTAGTCTATTCGCTGGATCCATTTGGTACATTTTTCTATCACCATGACTAGGTGTTGATTCTGCTACATCTCTAAATGGTCCATAATATCCACTAGCAAACTTTGTACTGTATGCCATAATCGGCAAATTTTCATATCCATTTTCATCTAATGTTTTTCGTAATGTTTCAATTATACCATCCATCATACCACTTGGTGCAATCATATCAACACCTGCTTTTGCATGAATAAGTACTTGTTTAGCCGAAAGTTCAAGTGTAGCATCGTTATCAACTGTTTCATCTTCACTTAATATACCACAATGACCATGGTCTGTATATTCACAAAAACAAAGGTCAGTTACTACAAACATATCTGGAAACTCTTTTTTTACAGCTTTTACAGTTCTACTTATAATACTGTTTTCACATAAACACTCACTACCAACACTATCTTTTACATCAGGAATAGCAAATAAAATAATAGAGTTTAATCCAAGTGTTCTAATATATTTACACTCATTTAAAATTTCATCTATACTCATTTGAAAAACACCTGGCATAGATGATACTTCATCTTTAATAGAAACACCCTCTCTTACAAAAAGTGGATAGATAAAATCATCGGCAGTTACTGTTGTTTCTCTTACTAATCCTCTTAAAGTTTCATTAATTCTTAATCTTCTAAATCTTTTAAACATATCTGTAAACCTTTTTAGTTATAATTTCTTAATTTTAACCAATTAGGAATTAAAGCCGTATGATGCACGAACAAAGTGAGCAAATTATTAATATAGAAGTTTCAAATGTTGCAAAATTACCAACTACACATGGTGATTTTTTAATACAATCATTTAAAGAGCCAAATAAAAATGGTGCAAAAGAACATCTTGTAATATTTACAAAAGATTTAGAAGAGATACCAACGGTCAGAATTCACAGTGAGTGTTTAACTGGTGATGCTATTGGTAGTATTAAATGTGATTGTCAAGCACAGTTAAATTATGCATTAGATTTTATAAGCGATAATAGTGGAATGGTAATTTATTTAAGACAAGAGGGTAGAGATATTGGACTTTTAAATAAAGTAAATGCTTACTCTTTGCAGGACAAAGGTTTAGATACTGTTGAGGCAAATCATCAGTTAGGCTTTGCCTCAGATCAAAGAACTTATGAAATTGTTGACTTTATATTTGATTATTATGGTATAAAAAAAGTAAAACTTATTACAAATAATCCAGCAAAATTAAAAGGTATAAAAGCTCAAATTGTTGATAGAATACCTATTCAAGTTGGAGAAACAATGCAAAACAGTGAATACTTAAAAGTAAAAAAAGAGAAAATGGAACATATATTATAATGGATAAAAAAGAGTTTGAAAATTTAAATATAAATTTAGATGAACAGTTTTATAAAAGATGTGATACCTTTATAAAACTTTTACAACAATGGGGTAAAGTTCATAATCTAACTGCATCCTTAAAATATGAAGAGATAGAGGCGAATATTTTAGATAGTGTTTACCCTTTATCGTTTATTGAAGATTTTAAATCATTTGCAGATGTAGGGACTGGTGCAGGTTATCCTGGTATGCTAATAGCAATTGCTAGACCTGATGTAAAAGCTGTTTTGATAGAACCAAGATCAAAAAGAGTTGCCTTTTTAAACTTTGTAAAAAGTGCTTTAAAACTTGATAATCTTGAAATTGTACAAAGTAGGGTTGAGGAGTTAGATTTTCAAAAGTTTGATCTAATTACTAGCCGTGCTGTTTCTAATACATCTTTACTTCTTCAACTTACTCAAAACATAAGTGATGATGATACCTCATATCTATTTTATAAAGGTAGTTTATGCCAAGAGGAGATTCAAAATGCACAAGTACAAAACTATGTAGTAAAAAAAGTGGGTGAGCATAGAAACTACTTATATATGAAAAGAAAAGGTTTAGTTAATGGGAATTAAATTATTAGCAGTTGGAGCAGTATTATTTTTAGTATATTTAGTTTTTTTTAAAAAAAGTAGAGAAAAAAACATAAAAGACTCAAAAAAATATGATCAAATAACAGATACAATGGTTGAGTGTCCAACTTGTGGCGTTTATACTTCAAAAGATGATGCAATACTTAGTAATGGCAAGTATTATTGTTCAAAAGAGTGTTTAAAACACTAAATAAAAAGGTAAGATTGTGATAATTATAGGCGACAGTTATATCCCATATGAAAATATATCAATAATAGGTTCAATAGAGGATATTAAATCTACAAAACCAAATACAACTGTAGTATTTGATTTTAATAAAGATATGATGAGTTATTGTGCGAAAAATGATATTAACTATGCTGTTAAAATAAACACAATAACTCAATCTATCTATGCAAATAATATGAACGCAAGATATATATTACCAAATAGTAAACTCTTAGAAATAGTTCAAAAAATTGCAGAGAACTATATGTTTGATAGCAAGATTTTAGCTACTATTCAAAGTGAAGAAAGCATAGAAAATATTGCCCTTAAATCTATTGATGGGGTAATATTTAAGAGACTAATTAATAACAATTAGATACAATCACACATAATAAATAAGGAATTTTAATGAAACATGTACCAATTTTAGTTTTAGATTTTGGAAGTCAATATACACAACTTATATCAAAAAGATTAAGAAATAGTGGATTTTACTCTGAGATTGTACCATACAATGAAAGTTTAGAGGATATAAAAGCTAGATCTCCTAAAGGTATTGTATTAAGTGGAGGGCCTGCTTCTGTTTATGCAGAGGATGCTTATAAAGTTGATAAAGCTATTTTTGACTTAGGATTACCAATTTTAGGTATCTGTTATGGTATGCAAACTATTGCTCATTATTTAGGTGGAAGTGTAATTCCAGCAGATCACCATGAGTATGGAAAAGCAAAATTAAAAATTGAAGATACTTCTTCTCCTATTTTTGATGGTATCACTTGTGATGAAGTTGTATGGATGTCTCACGGTGATAGAGTTGAATCTTTACCAGAAGGATTTAAAGTAATTGGTACAAGTGAAAACTCACCTTATGCAGCTATTGCTAATGAAGATAAAAATATCTATGCATTTCAATATCACCCAGAAGTAACACATAGTGTTGAGGGTGGTGCAATGTTAGTTAACTTTGCAAAAAACATCTGTGCTTGTGAAAAAAACTGGAATATGGGTAACTTTGCAAAAGAACAAATTACTAAAATCAAAGAGTTAGTTGGGGATAAGAAAGTACTTTGTGGTGTAAGTGGTGGAGTTGATAGCTCTGTTGTTGCTACACTTTTAAGTGAGGCTATTGGTAAGAATCTAGTTCCAGTATTTGTAGATAATGGACTTTTAAGAGGAAATGAAGTTGAAGATGTTCAAAATATGTTTGCTAATAGAGGAATTGGTTTAATTACTATTGATGCTAGTGAACAATTTTTATCTAAATTAGCAGGTGTAACTGATCCTGAAACAAAAAGAAAAATTATTGGTGAAACATTTATTGAAGTATTTGATGTTGAAGCAAAAAAACATGATGGTATAGAGTTCCTTGCACAAGGTACACTTTACACAGATGTGATTGAGTCGGTTTCAGTTAAAGGCCCATCAAAAACAATTAAATCACACCACAATGTTGGTGGACTTCCAGATTGGATGACATTTGAACTTATTGAGCCTTTAAGAGAGATATTTAAAGACGAGGTAAGAGAACTGGGACTTGAACTTGGACTTCCTTCAAGAATGATTGGTCGTCATCCATTCCCTGGGCCAGGTCTTGCTATTAGAATTATGGGCGATGTTAATTCTCCAGATCTAGAGATTTTACGAAAAGCAGATACTATTATGTTAGATGTTTTAAGAAGTACAGGATGGTATGATAAAACTTGGCAAGCATTTACAGTACTATTAAATGTAAAATCTGTTGGTGTTATGGGTGATAATAGAACATATGATAATACTGCATGTATTAGAATTGTGAATGCAGTTGATGGTATGACAGCTACTTTTGCACATATTCCTCATGATGTATTAGAGTTAATGAGTAGAAGAATAATAAATGAAGTTGATGGTATAAACAGAGTAGTTTACGATATCAGCTC
>CBFDEF010000048.1:0-11687 GCA_965603755.1 uncultured Arcobacteraceae bacterium | reverse complement strand
ACCAAGTTGCTTATGAAGTAGATCTCGAAATACTATTATCATCTCTTTAGTTTGATAAGATTCTTTTTTAATAAATTTTCTATAATTACTTAGTGTATATTTTATATCATCTCTAATATTCATCTATACTACTTTTTTAAAGCATCTTTAGACTTAGCAAAACAAAACATACCCATCTTTTCATTTGTAAAAGTCATAATACAAGTAGAACCAGGATCAGTTAATGGTGTAAATTCATATACCCTTACATTGTATCCTTCTGTTTCAATACTATATTGAGCATCAGGTTTAATAGTTTTATTTTTCCAACTTACAACTTGGGACCAAGTCATACTTGCGTTTAAAGTAGAAGCTATAAAAAGTGTTGATATTAATATTATCTGTTTTTTCATTTTTAATTCTCTTATTTATTTTTTATAATTGTATCATAAACTATTTAGTTATCCAAAAATACTTTTATATCTTCAACAATTTCATCAATAGCTTCGCTTGCTTTTTTATATAATACTTTTGAAAATACGCTATCATCAATAGCTGAACTTGGTTCTAGATTATTTAAAATAGAAGTATCAATAAATGAAGCCATTGTATTTACACCAATTACATTTCCACTGGTTCCAATAACAACTAAAAATTCACAATCTTGTATATGATAATTTAGCATTTCATACATAGGAGCAGCTTCACCAAAAAATACTATATTTGGTCTAGTCTTATTATTACATTTTGGACAACAATTATATAAATCATCTTGCTTTTCATATCCAATACTTATTATAGTATCACAACTCATACATCTAAGCTCTTTTAAAAAGCCGTGTAGATGTAGTACACCTTTACAATTTGCTTTTTCAAACATATCATCAACATTTTGAGTGATAATTGCTATATCATCTTTGTATATATCTTTTAGTTCTGCAATTTTTTTATGAGCATAATTTGGTTGTTTATCTTTAATATCTTCTCTTCTTTTATCATAAAACTCTATTGTCTCATTATAGTTTGTTTCTAAACAGCCATCGTTACAAATATCTTTTATATCATAGTTTTCCCAAAGACCATCACTGTCTCTAAATGTTGATATACCAGATTCTGCACTAATACCTGCTCCACTTAATATTATAACTTTTGCCATTTTATTTCCCTATCATTTATTTTAATTTGTAAATATATTAGATATATAAAAGTGCTATTTTAATATCATCATAAGATATTTTTGCATCACATGCTTCAAATATAGGTTTCAATCTCAACTCTCCACTTTCTGAAAAATCATCTTTATTATTTTCTGATTTTAGCCTTTGAACCGTAGTATTTACAGATTCTATTATCTTCTTTAGTGGTTTATATTTATCAATATCTATTGTAGAATCATCTTTTATTAGAATTTGAAGATGATTTACAATTGTACCAAAACTAACTTCTCGATTTTTTGCTAACTCTTCAATTGTAGAAGAGTTAGCAATCATATCTTTTGTTTTTATATGGGTGGCTGTTTTTGGATCAAACTTTGGTTTTTCTTTTAAAGCTTTTTCTTGAACCTCTATCTCTTTTATATTCGTAAGTCCACCTAATCTATTTATATGAGATATAAATAAAGCTTCTAATTGACTATTAGAATATGTAGAAATATTATCTTTTGCTTTTTGTGATGCTTGTTTTATTCTATCGTCAATACTAAGAATCAGTGGGTCAACACTTAGTGCTGTATCATTAAATCCCATTAGTTTTAAACCATCTATGTTTTTTATACGAGATAGAGCTACATATCCTTGACCAACTTCAAATGTCTTCGATAAATCTATTTGTGCAGCATCTAGTGTCATACCTTGTGATTTATGTATAGTAATTGCCCATGCTAGTTTTAAAGGTAGTTGCGAAACTTTAGCATTTATTTTACCTTTATCATTTTCTATTGTCCAATCATCAAGTTCTACTTTTATGATATATCCACTTGATAGTTTTACTAAAGGGAGCTTATCATCTTTACTAAAGTTTACTACTACTCCTGTAGTTCCATTTATATAACCCTTTTCTGGATTATTTTTTATAAACATAACTACTGCATCTTTTTTTAAAGTTAATTGTTCTGATACTAAAGATGATTTAAATATCTTCTCTATATTAGCTTTTGAACCTTCTGATACAAATTTAAAGATATGTGGAATAGAAGGTAGTTTTTCTAGCTCTTCATTGTTTATTTTATCAACATCTAGATTGTGAGTATATAGCTTTGTAGGGGTGAATTCTATATTCAGTGTTGCATTATATCTTGAATTTAATATATCATATGTACTAGTAGAAATATTACCACTTCTTATCTCATCAAGTATAGATATTAGTTTATTATCATCTTGTCTAAATTTCTTTTGTAAATAGCATGTTTGTAGATCTAAATCTCTCCATGATGGGGATTGCCAAGCAAATCTTTTATCTTTAAATCCTCTTGATATTGGAGGAAGCTGAAAGAAATCACCTGAAAGGATCACTTGAATACCTCCAAAAGGTTTATCATTGTTTTTAAAAGCTTGTATTATCATATCAATAGATGAAAATATTTCAGGGGATACCATAGATATTTCATCTATTATTAACACTTTTAGTTTAGAAAATCTTGTTTGTAAATATTTTTTGTCTAATAAGTTCTCTACAAAAGACTCATCTATACTATCTCTAATACCTAAAGAAAAATATGAGTGTAAAGTTTGCCCTTGCAAGTGCGAAGCAGCAATTCCTGTTGGAGCAACAATAGTAGGTGTAATTTTTCTTGATTTTAGATATGAAATATATTGTGCTAGAATATATGTTTTTCCAGTTCCTGCTGATCCTGTTAAGAAGACATTTTTACCTGATTTTAATATATTTAGAGCTGTATCTTGCATAATGTCCCTTTTTTTAGAAGTATACTATTATGTATTTTAAAATTATATATAATATGAAGAATAAAAGCTAATTCAATACTCAATAATGGTACTATTAGCTCATATAAAAAAGGATTTAAAATGAGAATTATAAGAAATATATTATTAATATTAGTAGCAATAACTTTTAGTGGTTGTATTGTTGGGGATACTGTAGCATTGCCATTTAGAGTAACAGGTGCAGTTATAAATGTTATTGCACCAGATATTGTGGGTGATAGTATTTCTGGTACAGGTGATGCTATAGATACTGCTATACCATTTTAAAAGTAGATGGAAATAAAAAAAGCCACTGATTTATCAGTGGCTTTTTTATTGATTTGATTTTATCTATTTTGTAACAATAGAAAATGTTAAGTTTTTTATCTCTTTATGTGACTTAATAAATTGATTTAAATCATCAAGTGATAGGTTATTTATCATATTTAATTCAGTTTTTGGATAATCAAACGGTAAGTTTTTATAGTATAAAGAGAATGCTCTATTTAATCTTTGTGAAAATGTTTCTGTTCTTAAAGGTTCACTACCAAGAAGGAAGTTTTTAGCAGCATCAAGCTCCTCTTGTGTTACTCCATCTTTTATAAACTCTTTTACAATAGAAACTACCATATCTTTTGCTTTTTGTGTATTATCAAGTTTAGTTTGTAAATATCCTGTAAAATAAGAGTGAGATTTTTTATTTGAGATATGACCATAGGCACTATATGCTAAACCATTTTTAACTCTTATCTCTTCCATTAGACGACTTCCAAACCCACTACCACCAAGGATAAAAGATGCAACTTTGGCTTTGTAGTTATCTTTACTATTAGCATCTATATCAAAAGGACTTGCAAAGTAAATATATGATTGTTCGGTCTCTTTTTTTACTGTTTTAGTCTCTACTTTACCATTAAATTTTATTTTTTCTATAGTAGCTACTTTTTTTGAATTAATCTTCTTTAAAATAGGTTTAATAGCAGTTTTTATATCACTATATTTTATCTCTCCACCTGCTACAATGATTAGGTTTTCTAAATTTAAAATAGATGATAAATTTGATTTAATATCATCTGTAGTAATTTTTTTAATACTTTGTATTGTTCCTGCTCTTGGATTTGCAAGTGGAGTTTTTGAATATATTAACGATTTTAATTCAGAAGAAGCAATATAATCAAAATCATTCTCTTTTTGTTTTAGCTTACTTATTTGTAATTTTTGAAGTTTTTTTAATGTTTTATTTGTAATATTTGGATCTGTTAAAAGCTCATTTAGATATTTTAATGCAGTTTTATATTCCTCTTTTAAACAACTAACCTCTATAACAAAAGTTTCAAAACCAGATGAAGTATCTATTGAGATAGCTTTGTTTTCTAGTTTTCTAGCAAACTCAACAGCTCCTAGAGTTTTTGTACCCTCATTTAAAATTTTTGCTGTAATATTTGTTAGACCTGCTAATTTTGTATCATTTATATAACCACTATTTTTAAAAACTAGTTGTAGGTTAAAAATTGGCAGTGTTTTGTGTTTTTCAAATATAACTGGTATATTTGTATTGTTTTGTTCTATGTTTTTTAATGTTGCAGACATCAATGTTCCTTGTAATAGCGTAAATAATAAAATCGAAAAGCTAAGTTTTTTTATCATATTGTTAAAAACTTTCTAGTATCTCATAAGCGGTATTTCTTTTTGCAGGATGCTCACCTATATCTCTTATAAGGTCACACATCTCATTTTGGTTCATACTATTTGAAGCACCTGCCGCACTAACTACATTCTCTTCCATCATAGTACTACCTAAATCGTTTGCTCCAAACTTTAAAGCCATTTGACCTATGTAACTACCTTGCGTTACCCAAGAGCTTTGAATATTTGTAAAGTTGTCTAAATATAGTCTGGCAACCGCTAGAAGTCGAAGGTATCTATTTGAACTTACAGGTTTCATATCTGGAATCTGTTTTAATAGTTCAGTATGTGCAGATTGAAAACTCCACATTATATATGCTCTAAATCCACCTGTTTCATCTTGAAGTTGTCTTATTTTATCCCAATGTCCAATTATCTGTTCATCGGTTTCAATAGTACCAAACATCATAGTTGCAGTTGATTTAATATCTAATAGATGAGCTTGTCTATGAACCTCTAACCAATCTTTTGTATCAAGTTTTTTAGGGGCAATTATATCTCGTACATCATCATTTAAAATCTCAGCACCAGCACCAGGAATTGATGCTAATCCTTTATCTTTAAGTCTTTGTAAAACTTCTTGATAACTTATTTTAGAGATTCTAGAGATATAGTCAATCTCAATTGAACTAAATCCATGAATATTTATAGTTGGGTATTTTTTTGCAATATGTTCAACTAAATCTTCATAAAAATCTATTTTTAATTTAGGGTGAACTCCACCTTGAAATAGTATTTGTGTCCCACCAATCTCTAATAGTTCATCTATTTTTTTATCTATCTCTTCATATGATAATACATAAGCATCATCATCTTTAGCATGTCTATAAAAAGCACAAAACTTACAATCAACCCAGCAAATGTTTGTATAGTTAATATTTCTATCAACTACAAATGTTGTGATTTTTTTTGGATGAAGTTCTAGTTTTCTTTGCGATGCCATCTGTCCTAAGTCTAATAGTGTTGCATTTTGTATTAAATTCAGAGCCTCTTCATTTGTAATTCTTTTATAATTACTCACTAAAATTTACTTCCTAAACTAAATTCAAAACTTGATGTTTTATCACCATATTGTGCATCTAAAGCTTCTGAGAATATAAATTGTAGTGGTCCAACAGGAGATATCCACTCAACTAAAGCACCTGTACCACTTCTTTTAATGTCATTAAAACTATTAGATCCAATCATACCATAATCATAAAATAATCCCCATCTCATTTTAGCACTAGGGATTAAAGGGAAAGTGAACTCTAAGTTATTTGTCCAAGTCTTTTTAAATGGGTCTTCATTATCATAAAAAGCATAAGACTCATATCCTCTAACAGATGATACCCCACCCATAGAAAATGACATATCTTCAGGTAAGTTTCCATTATCTTGAATAAGTTTTATATTTGTTTTGTATCTAATAATCCAATCTTTATCAATCGCTTTATCTAAAGAGTGAAAATATTTAAAAGAGGTTGCACTTAACATATATTTAGCATCTCCACCAATACCTGCTACTTTTAAACTTGTACTTGCAGCCATTCCTGATCTTGGAGTATAATAATCATCTGTACTATTATAGTTTATATAAGGAGTTATAGCACTAGTTACATAGTTATTATTTAGTGTACTATCTAGTTCATAAGCTACATCTGTTTTTTCTAATGCATATGTTGCACCCGTTCTTGTATATCTACCAATTGAACGACCAACACCTACACTAAAACCAGATGTATTAGTTGTTTCATCACCTTGCGTTGAAGCTATATCTGTTTCTTCTATAAGTGATTCTTTATTGTAAAGGTTTACACTACCACTGTATATACTATCGTTTATTGCTGGATTTTGTAATGATATATTATATGTATCTCTTTTACTTGAGTGATCAACTGAGAAACCTAAGTTTAAACCACTACCAAATAAATTTTTATCATTTACAGATGCATTAACCATAAATCCATCATAACTTCCATATCCACCACCAATAATAAAGTTACCAGTTGGTGCTTCTTTTACTGTTACTAAAAGAGTCATACTATTTGCTGATGTTCTTTCCTCTTTAATCTCTACAGATTCAAAGAAACTTGTTCTTTTTAGTTTACTTTTTGAATCTCTTAAATCACTTAAGTTATATAGATCTTTTGGAGCTAAATATATATTTCTTCTTATAACTCTATCAAGTGTTCTACTGTTACCTGAGATTATTACGTCATCAATATATACTTTTTCCCCTGGCAGTACATTGTATACTAAATTCACCGTATGGTTTATTTTATCAGGTTTAATATCATAGTTTACATTTGTATATGCATAACCTTTATTTGCAACAGTTGTTTTAATATACTCTTGATCTTTTCTTAGTTTGCTAATATCAAATATATCACCTTTATCTAATTTTAATTCAGGGTATATATCTTCCACTTTTGCAATAGTTTCATCTAGATATATAATAGTCTCATTGACTTTATATTGATTACCCTCTTCAATTGTATATTCAATAGAAGCTGTATTTGTATTAAAATCAACTTTAGAAAAAGCTGGAGTCACTTTTGCATCTAAGTAACCATGTTGTAGATATAAATCTCTTATTCTGTGTGAATCATATGAAAGTTGCTCAAAATTCATCTCACCATCATTTTGTCCAAAAAACCATGTAAAACAACAATCAGTCTCTTTATTTGCTATTACATCCTCTATATCATTAATATCTAAAGATTTTACACCTTTATAAGATACATTTGTAACAGTAATCGGTGTCCCTTTATTTACTTCGAAATTAACTGCAACACTTGTTTGGCTTATATTTTCAACACTTGTTTCTACAATAGAATTTATATAACCTTCTCGCTCAAGAGATAATAAAAGAGCTTGTTTAGCTTTTTCTAATTTTTTAGGTGTATACATTGTCCCTTTTTTAAGACCCATACTCATATATAAAGATTCAAGTTCATCATCTCTAGTTTTATAACCTTTCATATCAAGCTTAGCTATAAATGGTTTCTCTACAAAATGAAAGGTTAATACATTGTTTTCATCCGTTGTCCAGATATTATTAAAATAATTAAAAGCATAAAACTTTTTTATAGCTTCATTTATTTGTGTTAAACTGTAATCTGATTCGGCATTGAATTTTAGAGTTTCTAATGCAATTTCATTTGAAATTTGAGTAAGTCCTTGAAATTTAATCTCATTGATATCTTGAGACGACATAGAATAACTTGCTATTGATAAAAGTAGTAAAATCTTTTTCACATAAATCCTTGTAAAATTAATAGTCAAAGAGTATCTAAAAGAAAATTATAACTTGTTTAATAGTATAATCGATTTATGAAAATATTATTTATAGGTGGTCAAAAATCTGGAAAAAGTTATTTGGCAGAGAAGTGTGTTTTAAAATTGTCAAAAGGTGTAAAGCCTTATTATATAGCCACATATGATAATAGTTATGGCGATAAATCTATGCAAAAAAGAATTGATATTCATCATGAAAGAAGAGTTAAAAAATTCAATACAATAGAGCAAACACAATCATTACATAAAGTTATAAGTGATAAGAATACATATCTAGTAGATTGTCTATCTATGTGGTTATTAAATCATATATATTTATCTCGGAAAAAGATTTTAAAAGAGTTAAAAAAGCTTCTAAAAAGTAAAGCAAATATTGTATTTGTTCTAAATGATGTTAATAGTGGAGTAATCCCTCTTGATAAAATAAGTAGAAAATATGTTGATATGAGTGGTTTAGTAGGACAAATGGTTGCAAAAAAATCAAATAAAGTTATAAAAGTTGAGTATGGTTTACAAACAAAACTCAAATGATATGATAAACGGTATCATTTATGGTATCACTTATTTTACGATATTACCTATAAAATTAAATTATTTTGAAGCAAATAGTAAGTTTTATTGGGGTGTTTTGCTATCACTTCCTATTGTTGGTGCTATTTTAGCATCTATTGTAATTTTGTTTTATTATATACTACCTTTTCATAGTATATATAGTGCTTTTATCTCATCAATTTTATACTTTTTTTTAACAGGGTTTTTACACTATGAAGCTTGTGGAGACACTATAGATGGCTGGTATGCATCTTTAAGTAAAAAAGATGTATATAAGGTAATGCATGAACCACAAGTTGGCTCAATTGGTGCAATAGCAATGGTGTCATTTATGCTTTTAGAGCTTTCTGCTTTGGTGTATTGTTTCTATGAAGGGTTATTTTTAGTTATATTTTTAGCTTTTGTTTTAAGTAGGGTAGGGGTTTACTTTGCTTTATCTTTTGAGTACCATGAAAAAAGTAAATTTATAATATCATTAAAGGAAAATAAAAAAGAGTTTAGAGTTTTAAATATATTACTTTTACCTATAAAATTTTTTGTAGATTTAATTTTAAATAAACTACAAAAAAAACTAGGATTTCTAAATGGAGACACCTTAGGTTTTTTAATAGTGGTATCAGAGATAGCCATTTTAAATATAGGATTGATTATAGTATCAATATAAGTATATTTTAATTATAAAAATTCAACTCTGTTTCTACCATTGTTTTTAGCTTTGTAAAGTGCTTCATCTGTTCTATTAAATAAAGACTCTAATGTATCAGATTTGCTTAGACTAGAGATACCAAATGAACAGGTTTGAGGTTTTTCTCCTACAGAAATATTTGATGCTATAGATTCTCTCATACGGTTTGCTATTTTTTTGGCAATATCAATATCACTTCCAATAAGTACTATAGCAAATTCCTCTCCACCCCATCTAGCACATATATCATCACCTCTTGTATTATCACTAATTATTTTTGATATCTCAATAAGTACTTCATCACCTTTTTGATGACCATAGTTATCGTTTACATATTTAAAATGATCAGCATCTGCAATTATTAAACACAGGTCTGTAGAGTTGTATTTTGCCTCATTAAATAGATTTTTAAATTTATCATCAAACTGTTTTCTGTTATAAAGTTTTGTAAGTGAATCATACTTAGCATTTTCTTTAGCAGTTATATCATCTCTTATTGCCATATATTGTACTATAGTTCCATCTTTATCTTTTACTGGAACTATTTTAGTTCTAACTATAAAAAGTGTCCCATCTTTTGTAATATTTCTTACATTTGATTCCCATGATTTTCCTTGAATTATTGTCTCCCACATATCTTTGAAATATTCTTTTGGAATAGTTGGATCTCTCATAATTCTGTGTGTTTTACCTATTAGTTCATTTTTACTGTAACCTGAAAGCTTACAAAATGCATCTGTAGTATGAGTTATTATCCCATTTTCATTTGTTGTTGTAAGTAATACATGATTTTCTATAATTTCGTTTTGTGTTTTTAGAAGTTCATTTTTTTTAGATATTTTATATGTGTATAGAGATAAGGTATTTTGTAAATTTAGATCTTGGATATTAAAAAATGTTTTCATATCATCTTTGTTTATATCATTATCTATCATTAAAAATATAATTTTGTTTTTAAAGCTACTACATAATCCAAATATATCATCAATATTAAAATTCTTTTTATAAAAAATGTTTAAAAGTTTTTCTATAACTGGACATGTCCCTACCTTGTTTTTACCTTCAAGTATACCTATAAAATATTCTATAAGCTCTGTTGCAGTTGTTTCTTTAAATATTTTATGTTTAATGTTAAATTTATCAAGTAGAGTTTTAACTTTATCATCATCTAACCAATTTGATATTATCACCTCTTTATTTTGTTTAAAAAAAGTAATAAGGTTATTATTTATTGTTTTCATTATAAAATTCTTATACATTATCTTGAAACATATCACGAATTTCCAAGAATTTATCAATATTATCCAAAAATAGATCAATTAAGTTTGGATCAAATTGTTTTCCTCTCTCTTCTATATATAGTTCAATAATCTTTTCCAATGACCATGCTGGTTTATAGCATCTATGGCTCCCTAATGCGTCAAATACATCTGCAATTGCTGTAATTCTTCCATAGATATGTATCTCATCCTCTTTCAATCCTCTAGGATAACCTTTACCATCCCATCTTTCATGATGCTCATAAGCTACAATAGCAGCAGTTTTTAAAATTGGTCTTTTTGAGTGGTTTAGCATCTCATACCCTATTGTGGCATGAGTTTTTATGATATCAAACTCCTCTTTTGTTAATCTTGCAGGTTTATTTAATACAGCATCTGGTATTGCAACTTTTCCTATATCGTGCATAGGACTTGCTAAATTTATAAGTTCAGCTTCCTTATCACTTAGTCCATATAGTTTTGCTAAAAGTTCTGAGTACAGTGCAACCCTTTTTACATGATGTCCAGTCTCTTTACTTCTTGATTCACCTATCTCACCCATTTTATAGATAATCTCTTTTTGTGTATCTTCTAACTCTTTATGTAGATTTATTATCTCACTTACATCATGTCTTATTGCTATAAATTCGATTATATTTTTATCTTTATCTTTAATTGGCATAATTAAAGTATCTACATAGTAATCATCACCATTTTTCTTAAGGTTTTTAATTTGACCTTTCCAAATTTTACCAGCTGTTATAGTCTCCCATAACTCTTTGTATATTTCATTTTTCATATCTGGATGTTTTACAATACTATGGCAAACCCCAATTAGTTCATCTCTACTATATTGGCTAACTTCACAAAACTTATCATTTACATAAGTGATTTTCCCTTGTAGGTCAGTTCTTGATACGATATTACTCTCATCAATTGCAAACTCATACTCTTTTGCCAAAGCCATTGCAGTCTCTAGGTTGTCCCCTAGTATATTATGTTGTTTTTGAAAATGCTCTTTTGCTTTTTCTATCTCAGTAATATCATTTCTTAAAGCGATAAATTCTGTTATCTCTCCTGCATTATTTAAAATAGGTTTTACAAAACTATCAACAACATAAAAACCGCCATCTTTCTTTTTATTTTTTACTTTACCGTGCCAAACTTCTTTTTTGTTTTTTATAGTATTCCACATATCTTCAAAAGCCTCTTTTGGCATATCTGGATGTCTAACAACATTATGTGGTTTTCCAATTAAATCATATTCGCTGTATCCACTTATTTCACAAAACTTTTTATTTATATAAGTGATTTTACCTTTAGGGT
>CBFDEF010000047.1:0-13185 GCA_965603755.1 uncultured Arcobacteraceae bacterium | reverse complement strand
TGATTTTGGAACTAGCTACAATTAATACACTAACAAGTAACTTTGAATCAGCTTCTTATAAAACAGAAGATAATATTTCATTTTGGTATGCAAGAGATTTACAACAACTATTAGGTTATACAAAATGGGATAACTTTAAAAATGTTATTTTAAAAGCAAAAACAACTTGTGAAATATCAGAACAAAATATTTTAGACCATTTTGCTGATGTCGGGAAAATGGTTCAAATAGGTTCTGGTGCCACTAAAGAGATAGATGATCTAATGCTTACACGATATGCTTGTTATCTAATAGCACAAAATGGTGATAGTAAAAAAGAGCAAATTGCATTTGCTCAAACATACTTTGCAGTTCAAACAAGAAAAGCTGAATTAATAGAGCAAAGAATTTTAGAATTTGAAAGAGTACAATCAAGAATAAAACTATCTCAAACAGAAAAAGAGTTATCAAAAGTTATCTTTGAACAAACAGGAAAAAATGAAAATTTTGCATTTATCCGTAGTAATGGTGATAAAGCATTATTTAATCATACAACACAAGAGATGAAAGATAAGTGGGATATTAAAAACAAACCATTGGCAGACTTTATGCCTACAATACTTTTAAAAGCAAAAGATTTTGCTACTGAAATAACTATTTATAATGCAAAAGAAAAGCAGATGAATAATGAAAATGAAATTTCAACAGAACATATTACAAATAATAAAGCTGTCCGTGATACACTACTTTCAAGAGGAATAGTACCTGAAAAAGTGAAACCAGAAGAAGATATTAAAAAAATAGAAAGAAAGCTAAATAGTGAAACAAAAAAAATATCTAAAAGTAAAGATAGTTTAAATAATACAAATAAATAAAATGAAAAAGAGAGAAAAATGAAAAAAATAGCAATAAGTATCGGTGACATAAACGGAGTAGGGCTTCAACTTGCTTTAGAAAACCATAAAAAGATAAGTAAATTATGCAAGCCAATATATTGTATAGATAAAAAAACTTTAAAAAAAGGTAGTGAAAAATTAGGACTATCTATCCCTGAAGACTTTAAGATATATGGAAAGTATAAAAAAACTAAGATAAAAGCAGGGCTTGTATCAAAAGATTCTGGTTTATTTTCATTCCAATCATTTTTAACTGCAATAAATCTAGCAAAGCATAAAAAAGTGTCAGCTATTTGTACACTTCCTATAAATAAAGAATCATGGAAAAAAGCTGGGATTAACTATGTTGGTCATACTGATATGTTAAGAGATATTTTTAAACAAGATGCTATTATGATGCTTGGTTGTGATGAGATGTTTGTATCTTTATATACTGAACATATACCTTTAAAAGATGTTCCTAATCATATAAAAACAAAAAAGCTAAAAAAGTTTTTAATAGATTTTTATAACTGTATAGATGCAAAGAGTAATCCTATTGGGGTATTAGGATTAAATCCTCATGCTGGTGATAATGGTGTTTTAGGTAAGGAAGAGACAAAAATAGAAAAAGCTATAAAAAAAGTAAATAAACAAATTGGTTCAAAATATCAACTTTTAGTTCCTGATATTGCATTTACACCTCATGTAAGAGAAAACTATAAATACTTCTGTGCAATGTATCATGACCAAGGATTAGCACCTCTAAAAGCTTTATATTTTGAACAAAGTATAAATGTATCACTAAATTTACCAATTAAACGAACATCTGTAGATCATGGGACTGCTTTTGATATAGCTTATAAAAAAGATAATAACCTATCAAATTTAAGCTATATAAATGCGATAAAAGAGGCTATAAACTAACTATTAGTTAAGCTTCTTTATAGAACTACTTTCTAACATTTTTTGTGATGTATACTCTTTAAGATATCTATCAATCTCTTCTTTTATTTTATAATTTTTATTTTCATCAAAAAAATTATAAAATCCAAATTTAGAGATGATAAAATAATCAATCTCATCTAACATATTTTTTCCGTTATCTTTAAACATTATTAGTTTATTTTCTAACTTTTGTATAAGTTCATTTTTTTTTGCAATTGTGGGTGCTTGTGTGGAGATAGTATTTATAAGGATATCTCTTTTTTTATATAACTCTTCAACTTTAGATTTATATGGTAACATCTCATTGTTTATACTATTATCGATGATTTTATCAGCATAATGTACAAACTTTACATATGTCATATAACCTTTTTTCTTACCTATTTTATCTTTGTCTGTATTTAAATCTTCAAGTAGATACTTTAGTTTATCATCGCTTATTTGCTCTATTCTTTTTATAGTAAACTCTTTATGAAAATCTTCATTATAGTCTACAACTTGATTTGCAATTATTCTGTAAAACTCTTGTTGTTTTCTAGTCATTTTCTAATACCTCTGCATCTATTATATCATCAGTTTTATGTT
Organism: uncultured Arcobacteraceae bacterium; assembly: GCA_965603755.1. Taxonomy (GTDB): domain Bacteria; phylum Campylobacterota; class Campylobacteria; order Campylobacterales; family Arcobacteraceae; genus JAIOSF01. Next base: position 10,798 of record CBFDEF010000047.1, on the reverse strand, counting down.
CAACCATAAAGCTACCATCTGTACTATCTATTTTATATAATAGAATCTCCTCTTTATTAAAATCAGGATGGATAACTTTTTGCCAACCAATTCCTGGAATTGGTATGTTTTTCCAATAAAAATCATCAAGCCAGTTGATTTTTTTATCAAACTCAAGCCAATCTTTAATTCTATCACTAACCTCTTTAGCTTTTCTGAAATCCCATCTATAATCTGCTTTTTCTTTCGCTTTTGTATTCTCTTTTGGTTTAAACTCTTTATGTTTAATACACCAGTTTTCCCACATCTTTACCCATGATACTTTTATATCGCCAGAAGCTGTGTAGTGGTTTTTGAATTTTACAAACTCTAATTCTATATTATTTTTATCAATATATTTTTGAGCAAATTTTAACATAGGTGTATTTAAAATCATATCTTCATCAATAACAGTTTTTATTAGATGAGTTTTATATTTATTTTGATTTAGAACCCATCTTTTCCATACAGCTTCCCAATCACTATTTAAAGTCCCTTTACTTTGATAATAAAGTTTAAAATCTTCAAAAATATCATCTACATTTTGAATGAACTTAGATTTTGCAAAAAATCTCATCTCATAAGTTAATGTAAAGTTAGCAGGTATGGTAGTATTTGTTTCAGCCGATTCTTTTTTTGTAGATATATTCATATAGCTATTATCACTAAGTGATATATCCGCTGATTTACCACGGTCAATATCAAAATTTTCACTATAAATGTTATCATTTGTTGTTTTTGTAAGAGGTACAGACATTAGTTCTTCTATATTTACTTTTTGTACTACATTATGAATTAAGGTATTAAGTTTTAATTCTAAGGTATCTTTTGTTATTTCAGTAGAGTTTAAATTCATAAGCTCTAGTTGTTTTTCAAAGATAGCTTTTATTTGTAGTTTTAGTTTATCCATTAATATCCGTTTCTTATTATATAAGATGCAATATTACACTTATATTGTTAATTTTAAATTAAAACTATGATACAATCACTCAAATAATAAAGGAACTTTATGAATATATTAATAGTAGATGATAGTAAAACAATATTAAGTAGCTTAAGACATGCTATAGAAAGCAAATTAGATATTACAGTCTATACAGCAGCATCGATGAAAGAGTGTGCAGATCTAATTTTAAAACACAAAGGGAAATTTTCTCTTGCATTATTAGATTATAACTTACCTGATGCTCAAAATGGTGAGATTGTAGGTTTTATTAAAAAGTTTAAAATACCATCTATTTTATTAACGGGTTCAAAACTTGAAAAAGAAAATCCAGTTTTTAAAAATGAAAATCTAATTGATTATATTATTAAAAATGGTAGTTATGCTATGGATTATTCAGTTTCAGTTGTAAAAAGATTTATATTAAATGAATCAGTAGAGGTTTTAGTGGTAGATGATTCAAAAACATTTGCAGCAAAAATGGAAGGGCTTTGTAAAAAATACAATTTAAAAACTGTGGTTAATTATTCAGCATCAGATGCTTTGGATACAATTAAACAAAGACCAAATATAAAACTTATTTTAGTTGATTATATGATGCCTGGTATGAATGGATTAGAATTTGTAATGGAGTTAAGAAAATCATATAAAAAAGATGAAGTTGCTGTTATTGCACTATCTGGGACTAGTGAAAAAGAGATAGTTGCAAGTTTTTTAAAATACGGAGCAAATGACTTTTTATATAAAGACTTTAGTGATGAGGAGTTTGTTGCAAGGGTAAATAATAATTTAGAAGTTATAGAACTATTTCATGATACTCAAGATAAAGCAAAAAAAGATTATTTAACAGGATTGTTCAATAGAAACTATATTTATAATGAGGGTGAAGAGTTATATAAAAGAGCATCAGATAAAAAAGAGTTGTTATCTCTTATATTATTAGATATTAATAAATTTAAAATTATAAATGACTCTTATGGACATGATGTTGGGGACGAAGCTATAAAAGCTGTATCAAAAATTTTATTAGAGTATTTAAACAAAGATTCATTGATAGCAAGACTAGGGGCAAATGAATTTGCAATATTGTTAAAAAATAGACCATATGCAGAGGTTCACCAAACTTTTCAAGAGATACAAGAAGTAATAGCAAATAGAAAGTTTAAACTTGTAGATACAGATTTAGATCTAACAGTTTCAATAGGAGCAACTACTGTACTTGAAGATAGTTTAGATGATATGTTTCACTGCGCAGATGAAGCTTTAATTGACTCTAAAAAAAGAGGAAGAATAGTTATTAACTCTTAGTTAGATTATGATAGTGGAAGCTCAATATAAAAAGTAGCTCCACTTGATGATGTGCCATCTTCATTTAGTACAGTATAGTTTTTTGCAACAATGTTTCCATTCATATGTTTTGTTATAATATCGTAACTCATGTGAAGTCCAAGACCTGTACCAGTACAACTATCTTTTGTTGTAAAATATGGGTCAAATATCCTTGGTAATACATCAATAGGGATACCGCCAGCATTATCTTCAACCTCAATATGAGCAGTTTTGTCTTTTTTATAACATCTTAATTTAATAACAGCATTTTGAATTTCATTTTCAAGGATTGCATCTTTTGCATTATTTATGATATTTATAATAACTTGAGAAAGTTCACCTGAAACCATATTTATAATTATTGGAGTATCATAATCTACAAATTCTTCTAATTCTATATGATTATCTCTTAACCCAGCTCCCACAATTACTAAAACTTGTTTTATTGTATCTTGAAGATTATATTCTTTTAACTCTTTATCATCTTTTAGAAAGTCTCTAAAAATATTAATTGTATCAGATAAGTATGTAATATTTTCTAAAATTTTATCAGTATTATTTTTAAATGATTCTTGATCTAAAATACCTAAATCATTTTGAACTTGTGAACCAGTTGCAATTGTACTAATTGTACTTAAAGGTTGTCTCCATTGATGTGCAATATTTCCAATCATTTCACCCATAGATGCCATTTTAGATTGTGCAAATAGATGCTTTTCTTGATCTTTTACTGTTTGTTTTTCCCTTTGTATTCTTACTTCTAAATCTACATTTATCTCATGAAGTTCTTTTGATGTTACATTTACTAAGTGAGAAAGTGCTTTTGTTGAGATTGCATATATGTCATCAGTTATAGCAGAATCATGAATCTGAATATTTTTACTAGTATTTGATTCACTTAATGCAATTAAAGTCATTGTTTGATTTAATAACTCTTTATGTTTACTACACTTAGTTGTAAAAAACTCACCATATGTAAAAAAACCACTCACTGGTCCAAAATTTGTTAAAGGTTTAATCTCTTTTTGAATTAATTCTGGCATAAATCTTCTTCTTGCCATACATGAATATACAAATATGGATTCAATTGGTTGATCGTTTAACAACATAGCTTTTTTATTTGAGTTATTTAAAATTTGTTCACTATTTCCAGATCCAAATTGAACAATATCTCCCTCATGTAGATTTCCGGCAAAAACTAAACTGCCATCATCATTTAATCCAACAGCAGCACGAGCAATTAAAATACCATTTCTTTGAATAATTAAAGGAAACTCTATACCAATAGCAGGAAGCATTTTTGCAACCTCTTCTCCAAGATAATATTTATATGTATCATAAGCTGTATTTCCATCAATTGTATAAACTACATTATTTTCTGATTTTGTGACAACCAACTCTTTCCCTATTGGTTCCCAATTAAAGCTGTAATTAGTATATACATTAAGATCACCATTTAAACTAACTGCAACTGCACCGTTAGATACAACCTTTTCATTATTAAATACGAAAGTACTTGTAAAAGTTGCATTATCTCCAGCTAATCCACCAGATATTGATATATCATCCCTATAGTATGATAAACCATTTAAAAACTCTTCACCATTAGTGTGTAAACCATCAGCAAATGAGATAATTGCTTTTGTATCATCATTGCATATTTTATCAGATAAAATTCTTGCAGATTGTTCTATTGTTTTATTTTCTTCAAATTCTATATAATCAATATTAAAAGTAACACTTTCAAATTTAGTTATAGAGACGATTGTTTTATTAGTAGAAACTTTGCCATCAATTATCTCACCATCAGTTGTAGCACCAATAATTTCTGAATTTGGAAGTGTTTTTTTAATATCTTTGATTAGCTTATTGATAAATTTAATATCTAAAATACCTGTAAATACTTGTATTAACAATTTAGAATTTTTATTAATATTATTCTCAAAAATTAACGCCTCTATATCTTTAATAGAGTTATACTCAGTATTTACAGTTATCATATATTAAAACCTTTTTAAATTAAGTAATATTTATGTAGCATATTACCATAAATAAACTTTAATATTATTAAGATATGTAGAGTTTACTTACTTAAATCTTTTAGTATTATAGATGTGGGTATATTAAGATAATATCCTTTTTATCTTGCGTCTTTTATTGCTTCTAGAACCTCTTCGTAGTTTGGCTCATCTGTAACTTCTGGTACAACTTGTATGTATGTAATTACACCATTTCTATCTATGATAAATACAGCTCTTGCACAAAGACCTTTTAGTTTATTATCAGCCATAAGTACACCATAAGATTTTGCAAAATCTTTATCTATGTAATCACTACCAACTTGTAAGTTGTCAATACCTTCTGTTGTACAAAACTTAGCACTAGCAAAAGGTAAATCCATAGACACTACAGTTGTTTGACAAATATCCAAAGCACCAACTTCTTGATTAAATCTTCTTGTTTCTGCTGCACAAGTATCTGTATCAAGAGATGGTACAGAGATAATTAACTGAACTTTATCAGATGGTCCACCAATTTCAATCTCTTCTAACTCTGGATTAACAACTGTTACAAGTGGAGCCATATCCCCAACATCTAACTCAGTTCCCTCAACAGTTACATCAGTACCTTTAAATTTAACAAAATCCATAATTTCCCCTTTTTAAAAAATAATATATAAAAATATTCCAACAAATATTGCAGCTAGTGTTACTCCAAAAACAGCAATATTTATATCACCCATAACTTACGCTACCAAATCTTTAATTTTAACTTTTAGTTTATCAATAGTAAAACCAAATTTTTCAAATAGTTCACTAGCTGGTCCACTCTCACCAAAACCATCCATACCAACAACATGGTCTGCAAATTTGTAGTATTCCATAGCTGTTGCTGCTTCAACTGCAACTACTTTATGAGATGGATCAATAATAGAATCAATATACTCTTTATCTTGCTCACAAAGTAGGTCAAAACAAGGTACTGAAACAATATTTGCTTTTATTCCAAAATCAGACTCTAACATACAAGCAGTTTGTAAAATTAACATAACTTCACTTCCTGAAGCCATAAGTGTTACAGTTGCATCATCTCTTTTAGATAGTAAATATCCACCATTTGATACATCACCAATCTCTCTTGTTGGTTTTAAAGTTTTAAGTTTTTGTCTTGAACATACAAATGCTGTTGGAGCATTCATAGTAAGTGCTTTTTCCCAACATTTTACATTTTCAGTTGCATCTGCAGGTCTAAATGTATAAAAGTTTGGTAATGCTCTAAATTGAGAAAGTTGCTCAATAGGTTGATGTGTTGCACCATCTTCACCAACACCAATAGAATCATGAGTCCAAACAAAATGTTGTGGAATACTTGAAAGTGCTGCAACTCTAGCAGCTGGTTTTAAATAATCACTAAAGATAAAGAAAGTAGCACTAAATACTCTAAATAATCCATAGATATTCATAGCATTTGCAATAGCTGCCATTGAGTGTTCTTTGATACCAAAGTGGATATTTCTACCTCTTGGAAAGTCTCCTAGACCTATAAGTTCTGTTTTATTTGATGGAGCTAAATCTGCAGAACCACCAATAAAACTAGGTATTGCTTTTGCAATAGCATTTAAGATTTTATGATTAGAATCTCTAGTTGCCATCTCGGCTACTTCACTAAAGTCAGGGTATGCAACTTTAGAATAATCTGGATTTAATAAAGCATTTAAAGTTTCATTTTGCTCACTTAAAGGTAAATCTTTTCTAACTAACTTATCCCAAGCTTTACTTAATAATGCACCGCTATTTGTTTTATCAAATGCCTCTTTAACATCTGTAGGAACCGCAAAAAACTCTTCTGGATTAAATCCAGCTTTTGTTTTTGAAGCAGCTAATTCATCATCTCCTAAAGGAGCACCATGTGTATGGTGGCTCCCTTCCATTGTTGCGGCTCCCTTACCAATTGCAGTTTTTGCAATGATTAAAGTTGGTTTATCACTATTTCTAGATGCTGTTAAAGCTGAATCAATAGCCTCAAAATCATGACCATCAATTGTAATTACATCAAAGTTGATAGCTTCAAATCTTTTTGCAACATCTTCACTCCATGCAATACTAATATCACCCTCAATAGTAATATCATTTGAATCATAAATAATAGTAAGGTTTGAAAGTTTTTGATGTCCAGCCGTTGCACAAGCTTCATAAGATATACCCTCTTGCATATCTCCATCACCACAAAAACAATATACATGATGATCAATTATCTCAGCTGTCTCAGAGTTTAAACAATATTTTGCATAAGATGAAGCCATAGAAAAACCAACTGCATTTGCAACACCTTGTCCTAATGGTCCTGTTGTAATTTCTACACCATCAGTATGTTTATATTCAGGGTGTCCAGGAGTTTTACTTCCTGTTTGTCTAAAGTTTTTTAAATCTTCTATTGTTACATCAAATCCCCAAAGGTGTAATAAAGAGTAAACCATACTACTAGCATGTCCACCAGAGAAAACTAATCTATCTCTATTTAGCCATTGTTGGTTTTGTGGATCTAGCTTTAAATGCTTACTTAATACTGTAGCAATATCTGCCATACCCATAGGTGCACCTGGGTGCCCACTATTTGCCTGCTGAACCATATCTCCAGCTAAAAATCTAATTGTATCTGCTTGTTTTTGTAATAATTGTGTTGACAATTTCTATTCCTATATTTAAATTTTTCTATTATATCTAATTATTTAATTATAAATTCTTAAATAAATCTGTTGGGCTGTTCTTAAGTCTTCGAACCTCGGCACCTATGTCATCTTGTCTCATAAAGTGTTCACCTATTAAGAATGCATCACAACCAATCTCACTAAGTCTTTTTATAGTTTCTTGGTCTGTTACGCCACTTTCTGCAACTATGATTTTACCATTTGGTATCATAGGAATAAGTTTTTCACAAAGGTTCATATCCATCTCAAAAGTTTCTAAGTTTCTATGGTTTATACCTATAATAGTTGCCCCACAAGCCATAGCTTTTTTTAAGTCTTCAACATCATGTATCTCAACTAAAACTTCAAGTCCTAAATGTAAAGCATAATCATATAACTCTTTTAACTCTTTTTTCCCTAAAGCTTTTGCAATAAGTAAAATAAAATCTGCACCATAAACTAAAGCTTCAACGATTTGATATTTATCGATTATAAAATCTTTTCGAAGTAGGGGAGTGTTTACATATCTTCTAATACCTGTTAGATACTCTAAATCACCTTTGAAAAAATGTGGTTCTGTTAAAACAGAGATAGCATTTGCACCACTTTTACTATATTGTTGAGCAATATCTAATGGATCAAAATCTTCTCTTATGATACCTTTACTAGGACTAGCTTTTTTTACTTCGGCTATTATTCTAATTGGCTCTTCAGCAGTTGCAGTTAAATAAGGCTTTACATCTCTTGGTGGATAAGGATTATATGCTAAACTTCTACCTAACCAATCTACACTATATTCTGCTTTTCTTTTCTCTAAATCATATTTTGTTTTTTCTATTATATCATCTAAAATCATCTATTTTTTACCCTTTTTATTTGTTTTACAATTTTTTATTTTTTCCCAATGAAATTTTATCTCACTGTCATTTAAACCAGTAACTTTAACAATTTTTTCCATAATTCCTAAAGCTTTTTTACACTCACCTAATTTATAATAACCCCAAGCAAGTGAATCTAAATATGCAATATTATTTGGTGTTGTTTTTAATGCAGATTTTATTAAGTTTATACCTTTTTTTATATCTAAATTAAAATCAATAAGTAAATATCCATAATAGTTTTGGTAACTTGCATTGTTAATACCACTTGAAAGTGCTAATTCAAAATTTGCAACTACATGTTTCATTACAGCTTTTTTATCTTTAGCTAATTCAAATTGAAACATTGCAATTTTGCCTAGTAGTTCTGGCTTGTTTGTTTGTTTATAAAGCTGTCTTGTAAGTGATAATGCTTTTTTAAGTTCACCATTTTTTTCATATAAATTTAATAACTTTGCTTTATTAATTTTATTCTCTTCTAAATATTTTATAGCTTGATTTATATCTTTTTTTTCTAATAATGAAACAATTATATTTTGAATCATTAATGCAGTTTTCTTTAATGATGGATCTTGACTGTATTTAAAATATATTTTATTTAAAATAGACAGCATACCATCAATATTGCCTTGCTCTTGATATATTAACATCAATTTATTACAAACCTCTAAACTACAACCTTTTGTTTGTAAATATGTTTCAAGATAAGCTAATGCTACATCTTTTTGATTTAAATATGTATACAGTATAGTTGTAAGCTTTAAAAGTGTAGTTTCATTTTGATTTTGGGCATAAGCACTTTCATAATATTTTATAGAATTTTCATAGTCACCTTTGGCGTAATAAACATTTGCCATTATCTCATAATTTTTTGATGACTTATAAAGCTTTAGTAGTTTAGTGGCCTCTTTTAAAGCAATATCAACTTTTGTGTCAGCTAGATATGCGATAACTGATTGTTGCATAAAGTACTCTTTGTTTTTAGAAAATGTTTTTTCACCATTTTTAGATAAGCTTAGCATTTGGTCATATTTTTTTAGCTTATAACTATAAAGGATAGATTTCTTTAAATAGATTAATTTTGTTGTTAACTCGTACAGTTTTTTATAATATTCAAAGCTATAAAGATCTCTTTTGTGATTTTCACTATCTAATGCTAACAGCACTAAAAGATCTTCTTTATAATTAACCTTTTTTACTGGTTCATCAGAGCTATACTGTTTAGCGCAACCAATTGATGAAAAAAGAAGAACAATAAGTAAGACTATTCTACTATAGCTGGACATTCTTCTTTTACCTCTTCTATATTATTTTTAAAATATTCCCAAAAAGGGAAAGTTCTACACTGTGTGGGTCGTACATCATATATACTGCATTGTTTTTTTGATAAATCAAAAAATACGCAAGCATAATTATCTTTAGAGATTAGTTTCTCTCTAATTGAGTACTTATATCCTACTTTAAAGATATAGTCTTGACTTAACTTCTCTATTGAGATATTTAAGTGCTTTGCTAACTTTTCTATCTCTTGCTTGGTGATCCAAATATATCCAGATTCTCCAATACAACAGTTTCCATCACACATTGCACATTTTAATTCATCAAATTTATAAGGGTACTCAATATTTTCTAACATATAACTCTATTTCTCTTTTTTTAATACTTAATACATTATTATATCTTAGATATCCTTAACTCTTAAATTGATAAATTTAACTATAACTTCTAAACTAATGAAAGTGGTTCAATTTTAATATAAAGCTTTTAATATCTCTTTATCAAAATCTGATTCTATTTTCTGTATTTTATTAAATTCTTCATATTCACTAAATGCTTTTTGTTCTGCTTTACTTCGCGAGATTGTTCCATTATTTTCAAGTACCTTGTACTCATTAAATTCAAGAAATTTATTAACTGAATTTGCCAAACCTTCCATAGTAAAAGTTGTTTGATTTTTTATAATTCTCTCAATATAATCAAAATATCCACTTATTGCACTTTCTAAATCTTTTATCTCTTCAACACTAAGATAGTTTTTTGCTACTACAGTATCTGATTTTAAAACTCTTCCTTTCGGTGAATTTTTCCAAGTATTAAGTCCCATAAATGGTTTTGTTTGGTCTGCAGTAAAATATATTATTTCTGCTGCTGTTTGTCCACTTATTGCAAAATGAAATTTATTTTGAACACTTGCATAAAAATTTTTTGTAGTTTGAGAGTTTTTATCATAATCAATACTACACTCAGCAAATACATCAGTTATTTGTTGATATATCCTTCTTTCACTTGTACGGATTGAACGAACTCGTTCAAGTAGTTCTTTGAAATAATCAGCCCCAAAATATTTACCATTTTTCATTCTTTCATCATCCATGGCAAAACCTTTGATGATAAACTCTTTTAATATTTTAGTAGCCCATATTCTAAACTGTGTAGCTTGTAAAGAGTTTACACGGTAACCAACTGATAAAATAGCGTCTAGGTTATAAAAATTTATATCTCTTTTTACTTCTCTTTTACCTTCTTGTTGAACTATTGGGAATTTCCCAATAGTTGCATTTTCTTCTAATTCATTACTTTTATATATGTTTTTTAAGTGTTCATTGATAGTAGAAACATCTACTCCAAAAAGTTCAGCTATTCTTTTTTGAGGTAGCCATAAAGTTTCATTGTGTAGATAAGTTTCTACTTTTATATCACTATTTGGTGTTGTGTATAATAGAAATTCTGTTAGTTCATCTTTTATTGTTAGATTATTATTCATCATTATTCACTTTATTGGTTGTATTTATTTTTTATCTGCATATAATACAACATCTTTAATAACAAGCTTTTGAATCATAGTTTAGATAAAAAATTGTAAATTATTATAATAAAATTTTCAGATATTAAGAAAATATGTTTAATTGCAATATAATTATCAAGTAAACCCATATCCTAACG
>CBFDEF010000046.1:0-13533 GCA_965603755.1 uncultured Arcobacteraceae bacterium | reverse complement strand
AAGTAAGTGCTAAACTTATGGAAGCAGCAATGAAAAAAGAGCAAGGTGGAGCAGCTCAAGATGCTAATCCAGCTGATGCTAAGAAGAAAAAAGATGATGATGATATTATTGATGCGGAAGTTGAATAATAGTAATAAATCAATTATAAAAAAAGGTGTAGCTGTAATAGCTACACCTTTTTTATTACCTTAGCAATAAATCTAAATTAATTAGATTTATTATTTTATTCACTATCCAACATATCAACAATAGCTTCAACTGAAGTATCAGTCATATCTAAATCTAAATGTGGAGCATCCGCAACTTCAACTAAAGTAGCATCAAATCCTTTATCTTTAATAGCTTTGTAATAATCTTTTGTAACTTGAGGTTTTGATATTTTATCTTTTGTTCCGTATACAAGTAAGAATTTTGTTGTTTTATCTACATTATCAATATAATCAACTAAAGAGACTAAATTATCACTATTTTTTTCTTTTTTATGTATATCATAATCTCCACCTGCTGAAGTTAATGTTGTAATTAATTTAGGAGTATATCCAACAAGAGTTGATCCCATCATAGCACCAGCAGAATGACCTATATAGTTAACTTTTTTAGCTTCATATTTATCTTTTAATTTACTAACTAAATCTGATAAAAATTTTATATAAGATTTTTGAGCAGCTAAGTTTTTTGTTCCATTATGACTTAATGCTTGAAAGTTATTTGTAGATGAATCTGAGTACCCAGGAAGAGAAACAGCAACTGTAGTAATATCAGTTTGCATTGATAAGTTATCTGCAAAAGGAGCATATCTACCTAAAGTATTAGTACCTGCTTTCCATGTACCATGAACTATAATATTTAGTTCATTTTCTTTTTCACCTTCAGCTTCATAAAACTGTATACATTCACCACCTGCAAATATATATTCTTCACCTTTTTCTTTACATTGAGGTTCACTTACTAAATTTGATGCATTCAAATTTAATCCAGCAACTACCATTAGTGCAGTTGAAAATTTAACTAGTTTGTTTCTCATAATTAATCCTTTTTTTTATTAGAAATAATTATATCTATCGAAGATTAAAGTATTATAAATATTTATGATTGATGTGTTTTAAAAAAAGTTATGAAGATAAATAATTTTTGAATAGTACCCAAAAGGGCTAGTTAAAACTAGCTCTTTTTGATTTTTACTGGTGAATATTGATGTTTATTATATTTATTGTCAATACCTGGGTTACCTTTGATTCCAACCATATCTGGTGTATCAACTTTAAGGTTTGCAATATGTTTAACATTTTTCAAGTATTCTTCTGTTACTTCCCAGATTGGTTTACCTGGAGCAATAGAGTTAACTGTTGACCAACCAGCTACTTTGTACTTTTTATTTGGTTCCATTGGAAGACCTGTTTTTGTCATAACAATATTCGTAATTCTTTTTCCAACTGGTTTAAGAGGGTTAATTCTATATGAAATACCACCTGTTCTTACCATATCTCCACCTGATTGTCTAAATGGATCTTCATGGAATAAGTTATCCGCAACATCTTCAAGTGTAGCATGAATTTGTGCACCTGTAAACTCACTTACATAAGTTTCTGGATATGTTAATGCTGTTTGAGTAGCTAAATCATCAAATGTTATTGGTTGACCTGGCATAACTGTTGTTCCCCATCTAAATCCTGGAGAAAGAGATACATCGGCACCTTTAACTTCAATTAAACTATCACAGATAATTTGATCCCAAGAACCATTAAAGTTACCTCTTCTAAATAGCGTTTCATCAGTTGTTGCAAGAACTCTATTTAACTCACCTAAGTAAGGTTTTCTTACATCTGCAATATATTTTTTCATATCTTCCTCTTCAGGAATAATATCAGAGAATATTGGAAGTAGTGTAAATTTATGATCTACAACTTTACCATCTCTACAATCTAAATCAAGTACATTTAAGAACTTACCATTAGATCCTGCATTACAAACATATGTAGTACCAGATTCATTTTTAACAGGAACTGCTTCAGGAACACCATCATGCGTGTGACCACCCATAATAAAGTCAATTCCAGTACAAACTTCTGCCATTTTTTTATCAACATCAAATCCATTATGTGATAAAACGATAACTGCATCTGGTTTTTCTTCTTCTCTAACTTGATCAACCATCTCTTGCATTGAATCTTCATTAATACCAAAAGACCAATCAGGAATATTTCTTTGAGGGTTAGCAATAGTAGTATAAGGGAAAGCTTGACCAATTACTGCAACTCTAGCACCACCCATCTCTTTAATTGTATATGGTTTAAATGCATGTCCAGAATCTTCATCATAAGCTGCAACACCTTCCATCATAGAATCTTCTTTTACGAAAATATTTTGAGCTAAAAATTCTGCATCTAAAAGTTTTACATTTTCTAAAACTTCTTCAGCTTTATATGTAAATTCCCAGTGACCAACAGCTACATCAACACCTAGCTTATTCATAGCACCAACCATATCTTTACCTCTAGTTTGAAGTGAAGTCCAGCTACCTTGCCATGTATCTCCACCATCCATTAGTAAAGTTTTATCATGTCCAAATGATTCTCTTAAATAATTAATTACAGTTTTAAGTTGTGCAAATCCACCAACTCTACCCATAACCTCTGCATGCTCTTCAAAGTTTACACATGAAAATGCATACTCAAGTCTTTTATCACCTTTAATACCATAATGGTCAAGAAGTTTATCACCAACAATATGAGGCATTTTCCCATAATTTGAATGAAATCCCATATTTACACTTGGTTCTCTAAAATATACAGGTAATAACTGTGCATGACTATCTGTCATATGCATAAGTCTTACATTACCAAATGGCTTTAATTTATAATAATCATCAGCCTTTTTTGTCTCTACTAATCTTGTATGAGAGTTAGCAAATACAGGTGCTGCACCTAACATTGCCATCATATATACAAATTCTCTTCTACCTAGTTTACTCATAATTTTTCCTTATATTTATTCTTATATTTATACCCAAAAAAGCCAAGGTAAACCTTGGCTTTTTTTTGTTTTAAATAATAACTATTAATTTATTAATATTTAAACCCATCACCTGGAACTGCTGCTCTCCAAGTTTTTTTACCTGTAGCTTCTTGAGTAAGCGAACTAATTGCAAATTTACAAGCTCTTTCAGCTGCATAAGAAGTTGTTAATTTAGTCTTAGACTTTTTAACTTTTTTTGGTTTACTTTTAAAGTGTAAAGGATTAACATTTTTTGACCCTGTTTTAATTGCATCTTCAACTGAAGTGATTAAAGCAGAATTATTAACATTAAGTCTTCTAAACTCAACACCATGTTTTTTAGCTATTGCATTATATTTTTTAGCAGTAGCTATTACTGTTTCAATACCATTTGCTTCAACATTACAAACTTTTCTTACATCTAAATCTAAAATAGAAGTATAGATTTTACAACCATCTTTACTTACTTTAGTTCCAGCAAGAGTATTTGGACATTGATCACTAATATTAGCTACACCGTCCCCATCTTTATCTCCAGAAGGAGTTGAAACATTATTACCTGTACATCCAGCTAACGCTAACGCTAAACCAGCTGCAATTGTCATACTATATAATTTTTTCATAATATTCTCTCCCTTACTTTCTGATATCTGGACCGTCTACATTCATTCCATTTGACATATATGCCATGAAATAAAGTAACTCTTTCATCCACTTACTACCTGCTTTATGCGGGTTTTCACCTTGATCTTTGTTACAACCAGTCATTCTTCTTTCTAGTGTACCTAAACCATTTTCAACTTTATCTTTACCCCATTTAAGTCTAAACACTGGGAAGTGAGTAGTATGACCTAACAGTTGTGACATAGACTCATTTCTAACTCTTTGACCTGCACCTTGAACATGACATGTAGCACATGAAAGTTGTAAGTAACCTCTTTGAGTATAGTAAGCTTCCTTACCTCTTTCATAAGCAGCTGCAGCTTCAGCACTGTCAATTTTAACATTAACTTTTTTCTCAGCTTCCATTGTTGAGAATGAGATATAAGATTGTAAAATAGCCATTTTACCTTTTTTCTCATTCCATTTTTTAGCACCACTTGCAACTAAACATTCATTAATTGCAGATGTTAAAGTAACAACTTCTTTTCTTGTTTCATCAAAGTATGGATAATCTCCACCAATAGTTACATCAGGAAAACAAGCTTTTATAGCTGCATTACCATTATAAATCTCTTCACCTTGTTCTACTAACTCTTCATAAGGTGGCATCTCTTTAATCTCATCATAAGAGAATTTACCTTGTTTAGAGAATGCATAGTTTCCTATACCAAAATCTTGATGTTTAAGACCTTTAACAACATTATTTTTTAATTCATCATCTGTTGAATATGGGAAAAATGTATATTTGTTTTTTTCAGGATCAGCAAATTTTGCTTCCATATAGTCAACTAGTGCTAATCTATCTTTTTCTGCTTGTGCATTAAAATCAGCTGCATTCAAAGTACAAGTAGCTAATGCAACTAAAGCAGAAGTTTTCGCAATTTTTAATAACATAGTATCTCCTTCGTTATTGGTTCTTAAATAATTACTTAAAAGTAATTATTTAATCTTTTTCTTATCTGTTCTTGTATTACCTAAAAGGTCAGTCCATGTAAATACTAACTCTTTACCTTTGTTTGCACCTGTAAATGAAAACTTAACAAAAGGATTCTTAGATAAAAATTGACTTGTTGATGCTTCGTATACTATAGCACCATCAACTGTTGCTACCATTGAAGTGATAAAGTTAGTTTTAACTTTTTTCTTTTCTGCTTCTTGATAACTTAACATTGCATGATTTGCCATTATTTTAGCAGTTGTAACACCTTTTTTTTCTTTTGCTTTAATTCTTGATTTTTTTGCCATTTTTTTCCCTTTTTTTTCTATTTATTATTTATATTTTATACTTTAATTTTTTTATTTAGTGGGGTTAAATCAACCTCCACATCCACCCGCAGTTACTTTAACTGATTTAGACGCTGAATATAATTTACCATCTGCTTCTACTACTGCAATAACATTACCAGTTTTAGACATTTTAATTCTTATTGCATAATCAATAATTCCATTTGCTGGAACTGTAAATACAGCTACTGTAGCTTCTGGGTTTGCATCTTGGAATATTGCAACTGTTTTACCAGCTAATTTTGAAGAAACTGTTACAGGAACAACTGCACCATTTTCAGCAATATCTGGAGCTTTTAATTTTACTTTACCTTCTGTTGTAGTTGATGTACCAAATAAAGCTTTCATCGCTTCATCAACTTTACTAGCAGTCCACGCAGCTGGTTTTGTCTCTCTAAAATTTGTTGCACTTAATGTTGCTGGAGTCATAACTGCCGCAACACCTAAACCTAAACCTAAACCTAAAAATTTTCTTCTATTCATCTTTACTTTCCTTTTAATTAATTAATTGTTTTTAAATAAGCCACTACAGCTTTAATTTCTGCATCATCTAACCAACCATTTTTACCAAATGCTGGCATTGCTGAAATTTCTAGACCTCTAGCTTCATATATATCATATACTGCTGCTGTTAAATCTTTTTCATCCCAATATGATAATCCTGTAAGTTTTGGACCAAAACTTCCTGGATCGTTAATTTTTTTACCACTTACCGCATGACAAGCTAAACAGTTTCCAGATTTTTTATTATTAAAAATCTTTTCACCTTTTGCAATTAATGCAGCATCCGCTAAACTTGCTGTTGTTAATAAACCACTAATAGCTGATGCTAATAATAAACTTTTTGCTAATTTCACGTTCTCTCCTTTTTATTAATACAAAATCTTTAATAGTATAATTTAAATACTAAGATAAAGAATTATAATCTATTTTATTGATATATGTCAAGTGTTTTATAATAAAATTTCACTTTTTTTTGCTATATAATCTTAAGTTTATTATATTATAAGTAGAAACCCTATTAAATCTTTATAAAGCCTTTAAACACTAGTTTATTTCCATATATTATAATAGTTATAAAACTTTATATACGTGTAAAATTGTAACATTATTTGATTTTTTATCGTAAAAAAAAATATTTATTTATTATAATTTTTTATTATATTAGTTGATTGTATAAATATTATATATAAAAGTAATATTTATACATAATATTTAAAAAAAAGCTTAGTGGCAAAACCACTAAGCTTTTATATTTGATTTATAATTTAAAAACTATTTACTAGCTTCAATCATATAATCCATAATAACTTTTGTTTGATCATCTGAAAGATCCATGTTTCCACCTTTTGGAGGCATTGCATTGATTCCATTTATACCATTGTGATAAACTTCATCTATACCTTTTTCCATAACAGCAGTCCATGCTTCTTTATCACCAACAACTGGAGCCCCTATAGCAGCATTTGCGTGACATGCACTACATG
The DNA here is from genome assembly GCA_965603755.1 of uncultured Arcobacteraceae bacterium. Taxonomy (GTDB): domain Bacteria; phylum Campylobacterota; class Campylobacteria; order Campylobacterales; family Arcobacteraceae; genus JAIOSF01. Next base: position 7,105 of record CBFDEF010000046.1, on the reverse strand, counting down.
ATGCTTCATATCCAGCTTGACCAGGATGTACTGCACCTGTATTTTCTTCAACTGGAGGTAAATCTCTAACTGTTGAAGGTGCTGGATGAAAATTATTCATTTCAGCTTTAATTCTTAAAACTGGAATATCACCTTTTATACAATCTGTCATACATCTTGTACCTGTACCAACATTTGACATATCAGCTAAAAAGTTTCTAACATTTTCTACACCTTGACGTGGATTTTCTGGTGTATCAACTTGAGGATAAAATCCTTCTTCATTAGGCATTTTAACTTTTAACATTTGCTCTCTATTCATAACAAATTCTTCATCAAGCTCTTCACCATCAATTTCTATACCATTTTCCATTAAAAGGTATCCAGTGATAGCATAAGTTTCACTATTAGTTAAACTTTTTGGATGAGGAAATGGCATAGCATCTTGGATATACCAATATAAAGTACTTGCATATGGCCAGTAACTACCAATTCTTTTCATTGGTGGTTCTTCTGTTAATACATCATCAGCAGGATTTTGAAGTTGGTTTTTTAAACTGCTAGTATCAGGACCTGCTCCAGATAACGCTGGATAACCACCTTGTCCACCTGCACCAAAGTCACCATGACACATAGCACATTGAGCATCGTATAGTTCATTACCCAATGCTACAGAACCTTCTGCTTTTTTTGGCTCTCCATTTTCTAATACAACTTTACCATGTTTCATATCAAACTCTGGAAGACCAGTACCATCAGGCATTGTATCAATATTCCATGCTGCAAGTTCTGTTTTTGTTGGTGTTCTACCGTAAGTAAAGTCTTTTTTCTCTTGAGTGTTTACTCTATAAGAAGTATACATACCGTTTGCAGTAGGATATTTTATCCCACCATCAACTGCAACTTCATGTTTTGGTGTATATTGAATTTTATCACCAACTCTTATAACTGCAAGGTTTCCTGAAGGAACAGATGTAATTCCAGCAGCTGCAATAGATTTATGACCTAGCTTTTCAACAATTCCACCTAGAGTATCACCAGATTGTACAGTATATGTTGCTGCACTTGCTGTTGTGAAACCAAAAGAAACTGCTACACCTAAACCAATAATTGCTTTTTTAAGCTTTGTGTTTTCTAATGTGTACATTATTTATTTCTCCTTTAGTAGTTACTTCCCAAGTTACATTTCCATTTCTATGGTAAACTGATTCAACACCTTGTTTAGATGTCTCTTGATCAATTGTTGGTTGTGTATTATTAAGATCATCAGTAGCTCTACTTGATAATAATAGTGGCTTACCATCCCATCTCATAATATAGCTAAATCTAGTCCACGATTTTGGTAAAACTAAACCTTTTAATTGAGCTTCTACCCAATTGTCTCCACCATCTAATGTGATATCAACATGTTTGATTGTTCCTTGTCCAGACCATGCAATACCTTCAACTTCTACTAAATCACCAGCTTTTAAATCTGTCCATGGTTTCTCAGGACATGGGCTAGTGATTACAGAGTTAACTTCATTTATCCAGAAGTATCTAATTGCTTTACCACTTTTTTGTAGCATAGTATATTTAGATGTTTCCTCTTTTGAATGCCAAGGCTTATCAGAAAATTCTAATCTTTTTAACCATTTAGTATTTAAGTTACCTTCCCAACCTGGAACTAGTAATCTTACAGGGTAACCTTGCTCAGGTCTTAATGCTTCACCATTTTGTCCCCATACTAACATAGCATCATCAAGTGCTTTTTCTACAGGAATTGTTCTAGGGTTTCCAGCATTATCAGAACCTTCAGCCATCATCCAAACTGCATCATCTTCTAATCCAAGATCTTCTAAAACAGTTTTAAGCATAACACCAGTCCATTCTGCAGAACTCATCATCCCTTTTAAGAACTGTAGGTTATTATACTGTGGTGCTCTCCAATCAGTTGAACCATTTGCAGGACATTCAATAAAATATGTTCTTGTTTCACTTGGATATCTTTTAAGCTGAGCTAGAGTTAAAACAATCTCTTTTTTAACTTTACCATGGATCATAAGTCTAAATTCATTTGGATCTACATGTGCAGTTCCACCATGATTTCTTGTGAAAAATAAACCATTTGGTGTAATAATTCCTTCTGATTCATGTATTGGACTCATAGTTACAGTAGCATATTCATCTCCAGAAGATAATAATGGATCATTTCTTCTTACATTATTATGCTCATACGGTGATGGTACTCCATACTTATATTTAGTAGTTTTATCACCTAATTTTGTTCCCCATGGTGCTTCACCAACTATTTGTTCTTCGTCTGCAGAAAGCTTAACAGGTCCTAATGCACTTGTTGCAGCTATCGCGCTTGCTGAATAGACAGCAGTTTTTCTAAAAAAATCTCTTCTACTTGAAGTAGTTGTAGTAATTTCAGAATTGTTGCTCACTTTGTTCATATGTTCTCCTTATAAATTTGGTAATATCATACCAAGACATTAGAAGTATAACCAAAACTTGTTATATATTTGTTATATATTTTGATAATTTTTAATAAAAATTTATTAAAAAATTTTAGATAATAATAACTATAAGTTGAACTTTTGTTTAAATAATTTTATTTAATAATAAATTGCCATAAAGTCAATAAACAAAGGGTTTTAAAAGTAAAATTTATATTACTTATAAGTAAAATTTTACTTTAAAAAATGATGTAAAAAAGTAACATATTTATAAATATGTTACTTTTTTAATCTATTTATTACTCTTTAAATTGTCCATTTATATCATTAACTATTGATAAATCTATTTCATTATTAGTTGCCATTATATTCATAATATCTATAGCTTCTTTATGTGTATATTTATTTCTATATACTTTTGTTGAAGTTAAAGCATTATATATATTTAAACATGCCATTAATCTATCTTTTAAACTTAAATCATTTGCACCTATACAATTTGGATAACCATTTGAATTTAACATCTCATGATGTTTTGATGCCCATTTAGAGATATCATCAAATCCATAAATTGCACTTAATGCTTTTTTATTATTATAAACATTTGCTTTTAAGTTTTCATACTCAGCACTACTTAATGAAGATGTTTTTTCTAAAATTGATTTTGAGATAGATAACTTTCCAAAATTTAACATTGAAGCTGCTATTAAAAAAGTCATTTTATCTTTATGTTCAAATTTGTAAAAATCTGCCATCACTTTAGATTTATCTAATAATGATGAAACATTTTCAAATAAATTTCCAAATAAAGTTGTAATATTTAGTATCTCTTCAAATGTTGCTTCTATTGTAAAATCATAAATTGTAGTATAGATATATTGCAATATACTATTTTCATATTGTAAATCTAACCAAAAACTTATTGGTTTAGAAATATCTAAGAAAATATCTTCTATATGCTGTATATAGTTATCATTTGAGTTTATTGAAATAAATTTCTTATTCTTATTATATGTTTGATCGATATGATGGCTAAAATTTACAATTTTAGTTAATATTCCTGTATCATCAAATATATTTAATGTTACACAATTATCTTTATCTATATAGTTATGAAATAAACTATATGCACATAAACTAAACATCATTTTTGGTTCTAGATTTAACTGTTCCCCTATTTTTAAAGCTACAAAAGCAACTCTTTTTGAATGATTTTTTGTAGTGTTGTTTAATTCACAATCTCTATAATCCAAAATATCGGTAGTTGCTAATAAAAAGTTATTAAGATTAAAATTCATTTGTTTTTTCTTATCCATATAATGTCCTCATATAATATATTTTAATTACTGTTATGCTATCATAATAGTAATATAATAAAAATAAATAGGTAAATAGATGTCAAAAAATAGTGTAGGAAAAGTTGTTAAGTTATTCATATCTAAACAAGGTTCGCAAGAGAGAACTGATAAAGAGATGTTAGAGTTTGATTCTCGTGGTGTACTCGAAGATAAGTTTTATAATAAGAATATACAAAGATCAGTTTTATTAACATCACAAGATAGTTATAATTTAATAAGAGATAATAATATAGATGTAAAATATGGTATTTTAGGTGAAAACTTATTATTAGATTTTAATCCATACAATTTAGATATTGGAACTCAACTTAAAATTGGTGAAGTTATTTTAGAGATTAGCCAAGCTTGTACTATATGCGATCATTTATCAGCTATTGATAAAAATCTACCAAGTTTATTAAAAAAAGATAGAGGTATTTTTTCAAAAGTTATTAAATCAGGTGTCGTTAAAAATGATGATAAAATCTATTTAGTAGGATAGTTATGAGTAAGTATAAGTATGGTTTAATCCTATCAATAATAATAACTTTAATAGCAATGTTTTTATCAAATTTCATTGCAATTGGTTCTGTTGCTATTGCAATTATTTTGGGTATTATTATTGGAAATAGTGTAAAACTTTCTAATAGATATAATGCTGGTATAACTTATGCAGAGAAAACACTTTTATCTTTTGCTATTGCACTTATGGGTATAAATCTTGATTTTTCAATTTTAGCACAGTTAGGTATTAAAACTGTTGTTCTAGTTATATTAAGTATGATACTTACAATTTATAGTGCAATTATTATTGGAAAACTTTACGGAGTAGATAAAAAACTTTCACTTTTATTGGGTATTGGTAATGGTGTATGTGGAAGTAGTGCTATTAGTGCAACAGCTCCTATTATAAAACCACAAAACAGCTTTATAGGTCTTAGTGTTGCTATTGTAAATTTACTAGGTACCATAGGTATATTTTTAGTACCATTTATAGCTATAAGCTTTGGTCTAAATGATATAGATGCAGGGATACTAATAGGTAATACTTTACAAGCTGTTGGTCAAGTTACTGCAGGTGGATTTAGTATTAGTGCCGATGCTGGTGTTAGTGCAACAACTGTTAAAATGGGAAGAGTTTTACTTCTTACACCATTAGTTTTAATTTTAATTTATATTTTCAATAAAAAAAGTAATAGTAGTGACTCTTCTCAAAAAGCAAAAGTACCTACTTTTATCCTATTTTTTATCCTATTTTCTATTATTAGTTCATTCTCTTTAGTAGATGAACAAATTAAAAATATTATCTCAAATATTTCACACTTTACATTAATTATAGCTATGAGTGCCATAGGATTAAAAATACATTTTAATAGTGTAAAAGGTGAAGGTAAAGTTGCTTTAAAAATAGCAAGTTTAGTATTTCTAATACAAATTATATTTACTTTAGGATATTTATTATTATTCTAAAGTAAGGTTCAAGATTAAACACTAATTATGTCTTGATTTGCTATTATATCTTCATGAAAAAATTTATAAATTATAACCAATCATTAGATATATTAAATTCACTTAATATATCTCATACATCAACGCAAAAATTATTTGTAAGTGATACACTAAATAGAATATTAGCAAAAGATATAGTTGCAAAAGATAATTCCCCCGCATATGAAACTTCTGCAATGGATGGATATGCGGTACAATTTGATGATTTATCAACATCTAAAATAAAAATCATCGATAAAAATCCAGCTGGTACTGTTGTAGATTCTCATGTTTCAAAAGGAACTTGTATTAAAACATTTACAGGTTCTCTTATGCCAAAAGGTAGTGATACTTTAATTCCAATAGAAAATGTTACAGTTGAAGATGAATACATTGTTATTAATACACCTGTACCAAAAGGTTTTTCAGTTAGAGCTATTGGTGAAAATTACAAAGAGAATGAGATATTAATAGATAAAAGTACTAAAATAGACTTTGCACACATTGGTGTAATGGCTAGCTTAAATATAGTGCAAGTTGAAGTGTTTACAAAACCTATTGTGGCAATTGCAAGTACTGGTAGTGAAATACTTGATGTTGGAGAAGATCAAACCTCTATTGCTCAAATAAGAAGCTCAAATCATCTTACACTTGAAGCAATTTCAAAAAAATATGGTGCAGATGTACATCAAATGGGTGTAGTAAAAGATGATAGAGAGTCTATAACAACACTTTTAAAAAATGCTTTAAAAAACTCTGACATAGTTGTTACTACTGGTGGAGTTAGTGTTGGAGATTATGATTATGTAAAAGATATTATAAAAGATGAATTGGGATGTGATGTTTTATTTCAAGGTGTAAATATAAAGCCAGGTCAACATATTTTATTTGCTAAAAAAGATGATAAATATATTATTGGTCTTCCAGGATTTGCTTATTCTAGTACAGTTACTTTTTTATTATATGTTTTACCTTTAATATTTAAATTTAAAAATAGCGATGAATCATTAAAAATAATTAATGCAATAATAGAGGAAGATTTTAATAAAAAAGCTTCAAAAACTATTTTTACTGCTTGCAATGTTAAGTATGTTGATGGAGAATATAAAATCAATTTTAATGGGAAGAAAAATGGTACAAGTGCTATTTTAACAAATATGCTTGGAAATCCTGGTCTTTTACTACAAGAGGAAGATAGTGTAAATATAAGTAAGGGTGATAAAGTAAAAGTTATTTTACTTTAACCCAAACCATGCAATAATTCATAAATTTCCAAAATCACAATAAATATAAATATTATTTAAATTCTTTTAAGTAATCTTACTATAAACTTAAATTTATACTTTACATATAAAAGGAAAAAAATGTTTACTAATATGTCAACAAAAAATAGAATACTTACTAATATGCTTATTGCTCAAATTGGATTTGGTGTAATTACAACAGTTGCTATTTTAAGTGATTCAAAAATTGGTGCATTAATTATTGTAAATATTGCATTTGCTATAATTATCGCATATACAAATTTTGCAGCAATGAAAAGAATTACTGGTGGAATAGATAGATTTAAACTTTACATGGATGATATAATGAATTTTGTATATATGAAAACAAATCGTATAACAAAAGCAACTTATATGAAAAATGATGAGATAGGTCTTATTTTAACTGAATTAAATGAGTATGTTGATGAATTTGATACAATGAGAAATGAAGATATAAAAGTTATGGGTGAAGTTATACTAGTACTTGACAAAATGTCTCAAGGTATATACAAATGTAGAGTACATTCAGATTCACATAATTTTATGATAAAAGCTTTAAAAGATATGTTAAATAAAACACTTGATGAAACAGAAC
>CBFDEF010000045.1:0-13669 GCA_965603755.1 uncultured Arcobacteraceae bacterium | reverse complement strand
ATTCTATCGATGCAGCACAAGAAGCTGGTGTAAAATGTGTAATTGAACCAGGTGGTTCAATTAGAGATGAAGAGATTATTGAAGCTGCTAATGAATTTGGTATGGCGCTTTATTTCTCAGGGAAGAGACACTTCCTACACTAACAAAATGAAAGATTGTTTTTAAAAGCAATCTTTCTCTTAAAAATCTTCATTTTTTCATCTGAATATCATTAAGCTAGATTGGGTATTTTAAATTATTTTAGTACATATTTAGGAGAACAATGCAACTGTTAAAATTGAACTAAAACAAGAATTAAGAATTACTAATGTTAGATTATAAACACAACAAGATATCATAAATAAAGGGGACTGTCCCCTTTTTCTCTTTTTATGAACCTTCTTTGTTATTCACTACGCATGCTTCAGCTTTCATCCCTATATCTTTAAGTAACTTTTGTGATTTTTTACAGTCAAAGTTTTTTTCTAAAAATACTGCTGCTCTATCTTCTCTATCCATCTGCATAAGGATTTGTGCAATATAATAAAGGTAATCACCTCTTTTTAGATTATTCTTTGAATACTCTTTCATATAGTATTTTAAAGCTTTAATCTTATCAACTTTTTTACCATATTTTCCAAAGAAATAAACATCTCCAAGACGATCATAATTTTTATCACTTGCTTTTACCTGCATAATCAAATATGACAAGGCAAATTTATTATTTTGATTATCTTCACACATACCGCTCTTATTTGAATAAGCTTTCTGTATCATTCCATAATAGATCGATTTTGCAAAAGAAATATTTGCCTCATCTTTATAATCTTTACTAAGAATAGACAGTGCATTATTTGACACATTTACAGCTTGCTTACAAGAACCAGTTTCTATAAGCTCTTGAATCTTAAGCTTATTACTATCTATATATGTACGTAATTTTTCTGACATATTATCATCTATAACATTAGCACCTAGATGCGAAGAAAAAACAAGTAAACACATTACAAATATTGTAGTTTTCATTATAACCCCTCATTTTAGATCCCTAATATAGAATCATAGTGAATAATTATATAATTTATTAAATAAGCAAACACTTAATTAAAAATTAGGGGTATTACAAATCTCAATTCCAACTTTTAAAAATCCAGTAAAAGCTGCATTATCAAATGTAAGTGAACTATCAAGGTGGGATTTCATCTCATCTAAAGATAAAGTATAGTTCTCATAAAACTCATAGCTAGGTTTTGGTTTATATATCAAATCTTTTAGTTCAAAATAGTTGATGATGTTTTTTGTTGTAGTTGGTTTGATAAAGTATTCATCTTGTCTATTTATACTATAAGGAACCACACTAAGAAGAGTCCATTTTGCTAGTTTATATTGAGCTAGAAATTCAACTAATCCTTCAAAGCCTTCTTTTTTATCTCCGTATAAAAGTTCATATATCTCAATACTAAGCATATCTTTCTCATATGAATTTAAACTCTCAATTGCATCTTTTAATTTTAGTTTGTCAAATAAAGAGACCAAAACTGATTTTTGAATTGTTTTAAAAAAGCCCTCCACTAGAAGATTTGGATTTGAAAAGTTCTCTTTTTTTAGTTCCTCTTTTGCAAACTCTTCAAGTTTCTCTGGTTTATATTTTTTCATTGTTGGGAAAAAGTATCCGTCCTCAAAACCTTTTGGGTATCTATCTAAAAACTCTGACTCTAACTCTTTTAATTTATCTAAATTCATTTATACTCTTATTATTTACTATTTTAAGTTAATAATTATATCATAGTAACCTTCTATATTTTAAGTTAACTATAGAATCTTATTCTACTAGATATTGAGAGACAATTATTATTTATTCCCACTACTAGTTCATTGTACAGTCACTAGAATTTTTATAAACTGTGTTATTTACCTTTAATTTGCTCTTAAAATGTAGATACTCTACAACTAAGTTAGTATAAAAGACGTATTTATAAATTAATGAAATATTTTAATAGAATATTAATATTTCTTATATACTTTAAATAAAAGATATTGTATACTCTTTACAATATCTTTACATAAGGAAAAATAATGTTTTTTAATGGTCAATTAAAACTAGACTTAAATAATGCAATAACTGAGAATCAATCTCTTCAATCAAAGAATAAAGATTTAGAATCTCAACTAAATCAATTAAACAATAATTTCAATAGTGCTACAAGTGAAAACGATAATTTAAAAAAAGAGATAGATAGCTTAAAAAATGAATTAAATTTATTAAAAAATCAACAAACTGATAAAAAAGACAATAATCAAGCAATAGATAGTTTAACACATCTGTTTGAATATGAAAATTTAAATCTAAAAGATGGATTACTTGATATTCAATCAAATATTGCTGAATCAACAGAATTGTCAAGAGAAAACTTAAATAACTCTGATAAAATTAATCTAACATTTGATGAATCGTCAAATAAACTAAGAGTAATCGTAAATGATATCGATTCTCTAAATACAAATGCAAGTAAAATTCAAGATGTAGTATCTCAACTTAATAAGAAAGCTACAGATATAGCGCAAGCAGTTTTAACAATTGATCAAATTGCTTTCCAAACAAATATTCTTTCACTTAATGCAGCAGTAGAAGCAGCAACAGCTGGAGAAGCTGGAAAAGGTTTCGCCGTAGTTGCTCAAGAGGTTAGAAACCTAGCTTCAAGATCAGCAGAATCTGCTAAAGAGATTACTGATGTTGTTAAATCTATTCAAGAGAGTGTAGAGTTAACAAATCAAAAATTTACTATTATGACAAAATCTATTGATTTAATTTCAAGTGGTGCAAAAGATTATTCTGTTAATATAAATGATATTATGGCAACATCTAAAGATACTTTTTCAGGCTTAAGTCATATTACAGATAGAACATTTATGAGTTTAGCTAAACTTGATCATGTTATATGGAAAGTAAATACTTATTTATCTGTTGCAAAAAGGGAACCTGCTTTTAAATTTGTTGACCATAAAAATTGTAGACTCGGTAAATGGTACAGTGAAGGTTTAGGGAAAAAATATTTCTCTGCAACACCTAGTTACTCTTCATTAGATAGACCACATTCAATTGTTCATAATGGTACACATCATGTATTTGAAACTATTTCAAAAGATGGTGATTTAGATTATGATACATTAATAAAATCATTTAAAGAGATGGAAGATGCTAGTAGTGATGTATTTAAATTACTAGATAAAATTCTTCATGAAAGAGATTAATATAAATTAATCTTCTTTATTAGATAATAAATCATCAATTACAGTTTGACGATTTGTTATCTCCAGCTTTTTACATGCACTTTGAAAAGCTTCATCTTCCCCCACAATATAACACATGTTTTTTGCCCTTGTAATTGCTGTATAGAGTAACTTTGTATTATGCATAATAAAATGTGAAAAGCTCATAGGAATAAGTGCAGTATCATACTCCATCCCTTGTGTTTTATGTATAGTAAGACAATATGCTAGTGATATTAAATTGTCGAGTGTATCAAAATCATAAAATACAACCATATCATCATTAGGATATAAAATTAATAGTTTAGAAGCTTTATGATCTATTTTTATAATCATTCCAAGTTGACCATTAAAAACTCTTTTTTCTACAAACTCTGTTGAACCTTGCTTATATCTACTCATAGTTTGAGCTTTCATATTTTCATTTTTTATATGTATTACTTTATCTGCAAGTTTATATTCATATACTCTTTTTTGAATCCCTTGTGTTTTAGTATTGTTTATAAGTTTTTGTAAATTAATATTTAAATTCTCAACACCCAGTGTTCCACTTTTAATAGGTGTAATAACTTGAAAAAGTGTAAGAAAAGTGGCTATCTCTTTATTTTTAATATGCTCATACATCGGTTTGATATATTGAGATGTAATATCAAGTATGTTGTTTAATATTTTATAATTGTTATCATTTCGTAAACTATTAATCTCATAGTTACTTAAAATTGATTTTTGAGCATAATAGTTTGGTATAGATACATCTATAAATTTAAAATCTTCAAACTCTTCTTTATATTCTGGTACTTTACCTTTTCTAATTTCATTAGCAATTACTGCAATTGCTTGATGTTCATTTTGTCTATATATTTTTGTAAGTTTACAAATAGGAGCAAGGTTATACCTAATAGCATCTCTTAAAATATCTCCAGCACCAATGGCAGGAAGCTGTCCATCATCTCCAACTATTATTAAAATAGTATCAGGATTAATTTTTGAAAATACTTTATAAAACATAACGCTATTTACCATTGAAGATTCATCAATTAAAATAACTTTATAATCAAAATAATCTTTATCACTATTGTCAATTTTCACTAAGGCAGATTGTATAGTACTACTTTTATATCCCGTAGTATCAGCAATTCTTTGAGATGCAATGCCACTAAGTGCCATACAATGAATATCATCATAACTTACTATCTCTTCAAGAAGTTCGAGTATTGCTCTACTTGATGTTGATTTACCAGTTCCTGCATAACCTATAAGTAAAATTGTATTTTCACCTGAATTTATTAGTTCTACTGCTTTTCTTTGTTCCTCACTTAAAATAAAACCTAAACTTTCCTCTTTTTTGTCTATATATTTTTCAAAATCTTTTATTATAGTATGATGAGAATTAAATTTTTTCCTATCTTCAAAAAAAGTCATAATTTTTGTTTCACAGTTAAAATAAATTCCTGGAGAAAAACTATCTTTTACAGTTTCATTGACCTCCTCTTTTGAAATCAATGAAACAAGTGCATCTTCATACAAACTATCTTTTTCAATAAAATTAAGTGCATCATCAAGTAATGAAAATAGTTGCTCTTTTTTTATGGAACTATTTCCATTTGATTCACAAAACTCTCTTAATGTATAGTTCATACAAGCAGTTATTCTAAAGTTACTTTGTTTATCAATACCTAAACTTGTACCTATCTCATCAGCTCTTTTAAAACCAATACCCTTAATCTGTGTTAACATATACGGATTTTCTTTGATTCTTTCAATTAAATTATCAACTTCACCAAATTGTTGAAATATTTTATTTATAAATGTACTAGTTACTCCATATTGAGCTAAAAATGAACCTAACTCACGAAGATGTTTAAATTTATTCCATGACATAACTATTTGTGTTAATTTTTTCTCTTTAATACCTTTAAAATCTAAAAGTTTAGCAGGGGTATTATCAAGTATTTCACAAAGTTCATCATCTGTGTACTTTACAGTTAGTTCATGAGCAAGTTTTTTAGTGATACCTTTTACAATTTTTGTTAAAAAAAAGTATATCTCAGCTTCTTTAACTTCAAGTGAGGTAAATACAAATTGAACACCATATTTTTTATGAGTATTCCAAACACCCGTAATAAGTATCTCTTCACCTACAAGTTTTTGCAGATCTGCGTCAAAATATTGACCACATATTTTTTGATCATTTTCTAAAACTGCTATATAATATTTATTTACTTCATTGTTATAGAGTATTTTTTTTAAGACACCTGATAGTTTAAATGACTCATTAGTATCCATCAGTAAACTTTTTATTTTTATGTTTATCTTTTTTATATCTATTATTGTTCTTTAGTTTATAAAGTAAATTTGATTCTTTTAAAATAGCTTTTCTTTCATCTTCATAAGTTTTAGAATGACTATCAAGATTGTTTAAAATTAGTTGTGCTAAATTTTTAAGTTGTACAGGATATTCTTGATATAAATCTAAAGCCTCAATTTTTTTTAAATCTTCATAACTTCTAAGCATAGCTTTTTTATAAAGTTCTAAATCAAAGTTATCATACTTTAATAATCCAACAGCTTTAGTTGTGAATTTTTCAAGTATTCTTATATATCTTAGTCTTTTAGTTTTTTCGTTTACTTCATATTTCATAAGGATAATTATATCTGAATAATATTTAGTGTATCGTTTATTTACACATGATGATTCAACTTTGTTTAAAATTGTTATTTTTTAACTTAAAGCTAATTATAATTAGATAGAATAATCATAAGTTATTAATAGATTACAATAATATGACAACTAAATTAAGGAGAAAGAAGTGGAAAAACAAGAAGAAACTTTTGGAAACAACTCTGATCTTACTGTGTCTAAACATGAAGTAAAGACCTTAAGTAGAAGAGATTTTTTTAAAAAAACTGGTACATTAAGTGCTGTTGCTGCTGCAAGTGTTATTGCACCAACTGCTGCAAGTGCTAGTGGTGCTGCAGGTGCTGGTGATCCAGCAATTATGCATCATCCAAAATGGGGACAATCATGGGGAGATCCAGTAACAAAGAATTTATATGGTATACCATCTGCTTATGAGCATAATAATACTAGAAGAAATACAGATTTATTAGCTTCTGGAAATGCAAGAGCATCTATTGCAGTAACACCTATACATGAATCAGATGGTATTATTACACCAAATGGTTTATTTTTCTCAAGATGTCATGGTGGTACAGCACATGTAGATCCTAACGAGTTTAGACTTATGATTAATGGATTAGTTGATAAGCCTATTGTACTTACTTTAGATCAACTAAAAAAATATCCTAGAGTTACAAGAACTCACTTTATTGAGTGTCCAGCAAATGGTGGTCAAGAGTGGAGAAGACCTCAATATAACTCTTTACAGTTTGCTAAAGGTTTTATGGCATGTGCTGAGTGGACTGGTGTATATATTAAGACAATCCTAAAAGATCTTGGACTTAAACCAACTGCAAAATGGATGCTAGCTGAAGGTAGCGATAACTCAGAAATGGGAAGATCAGTACCTATTGATAAAATCTTAGATGATGCAATGCTTGTTTGGGGTCAAAATGGTGAAGCATTAAGACCAGAACAAGGTTATCCATTAAGATTATTACTTCCAGGTTGGGAAGGAAATCTTTGTGTTAAATGGTTAAAAAGACTTGAGTTCTCAGATGAGCCATATTATGCAAAAGAAGAAACATCTAAGTATACAGCTTTAAAACCAACTGGAAAAGCTGTACAACACTTTTATGCAAATGAGGTAAACTCAACTGTAGTTACACCATCTTGTGAAAAACCATGGACTAATGTTAAAGAGGGTGAAACAATAGAGATTGAAGGTCTAGCATGGTCAGGTATGGGTACTATTACTAGAGTAGATTTATCATTTGATGGCGGAAATAACTATGTAGAAGCAAATATCAAAGGATTGGTTCTTCCAAAATGTTGGACAAGATGGTCATATATGTTTAAAATACCAAAAGATTTTAAAAATAAAGACGGAAAACCAATAATACTTACTTCAAGAGCAATGGATGATGCAGGATTTATTCAGCCTACTGTTGATCAAGAGGTATTTGGAAATAATGTTAGTAAAGAGAATTACGGAAAAGATAGAAATAAAGGTATGGGTGTAGAATCTGTATACCATAGAAATGCTGTAGAGTCTTGGGAAATAGCAGCAAATGGGGAGGTAAGTCATGTTCAAATTAGAACTATATAAGAAATTAACAGCTTCTGTTATAACTGCAGCAGCACTTTTGACTTCAGGTCATGCGAGTGATTCTACTGCATACAGTGGTCTTTGGGATGCAAAGAAAGATATAAGTGGTGGTGTTTATTATCCAATTAAAGATGGTTCAACAGGACCATACAAGGTAAATACACAAGTATATAAAAACTCTGATTTATCAAAAGGTGAAGATGGTTTAGCTGTTAGTTACAACAATGGTAGAGTTCCAAATAAAGCTGAAATTAAAGCTTGGGATAAAGATATTGATGGGTTAAATAGAGGTCTTCCTGAAGGTTCTGGTTATGTTGATGAGGGTGAAGTATTATATGAAGCTCAATGTATGATGTGTCACGGAGATTTTGGTTCTGGTGGTGGTGGATATCCAGCACTATCTGCTGGTAAAGCAAAAGAGATAAAAAGAACACTTAAAAATAACAGATGGCTAAAACCTACTGCAGAGGGTCCTTCTAGAGTATTTGGATCATACTGGCCAGTTGCTAGTACTATGTGGTGGTATATAAGAGATGCAATGCCTCATACAAAATCAAAAACTTTAACAGATGATGAAGTTTATTCTCTAACTGCTTATATGTTGTATATAAATGGTATGAAAGTAGATGGAGAAATTGTTAACGAAACATTTAAACTTGACAAAGAAAAATTCCTAAAAATTGAGATGCCAAATAGAAATGGTTTTGTTCCAGATATTGATGGTCCTAATGGAATCGAAAATATAAGAGAATTTTATAGCAATCCAGATAACTATGCTGCAATAAGATTAGCTAAAGATGAAAAACCATGTATGACTAACTGTCAAAAAACTGATAATATTTTAAGAGTTGATGGTGGAATTACTGATTTTCAACCACCTATGGCTACTAAAAGAGATCTTCCTGTTAAAAAAGACGATGCTGCACATAAGGTGAGTTTTGATGCTAAGGCAGCTTACGATTCAAGTTGTGCTATGTGTCATGCTTCAGGTGTTGCACCAGCAGCAGGAGACAAAGCTGGATGGGCTCCATTTATGGAAAAAGGTCTGTCTAAAGTATATAAAAATGGTTTAGAAGGTACAAATATGGGTATGCCTGCAAAAGGTGGTTCATCTCTTAGCGATGCTGAATTTAAACAAGTTGTTGATTACATATTAAAATTTTAGAAAGGAATATTAATGAATAGAAGAAAATTTTTAAGTTTTGCAGGGAGTGCGATTGCACTTTCTGTAATTCCAGTAAATCTTAATGCTGAAGATTACAGAAAGGCAAAGCCTGATGTGTGGACAGCGCATAATTTAGACGATGCTACACAAGCTTTATATGGAATAAAAGAGCCAATCCTAAGTGATAAAATAAAAATCACTGTACCAAAAATAAACTCAAGTGGTGCTTCAGTGCCTGTAAAGTTTGAAACAACTCTTGATGCAAAAACAATAGCTTTATTTCAAGATGCAAACCCTGAGAGTGCAGTTGCAGTTTATGATGTAAATATTTATGACTTAAAGAAATATGAAGCAAAAATTAAAATGGAAAAAGATGGAATGATCATGGTTTTAGTTGAAGCAACTGACGGTAAAATCTACATGGCCAAGGTAGCAACTAAAGTTGCAGCTGGCGGATGTGAAGGATAGGTAATAAATAATATGGCAAGAAATAAAATAACAGCGATAAAAGTTAAAATAAAAAATGGTGAAGCAACTGCTAAAATGGTATTTAGTCACCCTATGATGACTTATAATCAAGCAAAGGGTAAAACAGGTAATCCAGATGATGCAAACTTTATTACTCATATTACTGGAAAAATAGGTAATGAAACTGTACTAGATATGTCAACTAGTCAGTTTTTCTCTAAAAACCCTATCTTTAAATTTCAGTTTAAATGTGATACGTTTAAAATAGGTAAAAAATTATCAGGTAGAGAACTAGATAATGGTGTAGTGAGAAAAGAATCAGAAAAAGGTGATCTTCTTACAGTAACTGCAACAGACAGAAAAGGTAATACTTATACTAAATCAGTCGAACTTGCAGCTAGAAAAAAGAAAAAAAAATAATTTAAAGGAGTAACAATGAAAAATATAATTATTTCAACTCTTGCTTTAGTTTTAGTTTTATTCTTTAGCGGATGTCATAAGAATGTTTCTACCGCAAAAGTAGAAACAAAAAAAGTGCAAAAACAAGAAGATATTAGAATCTATTCTGCAGATAATATCAATGGAAATATTACAGTAAAAAGTATGGAAAAAGCATTTAAAGCAAATGGTTTTAAAATAGTTGGTAATAACAATATGAATGCTGCATTTCAAAAAAGATTTGGTGGTGCTCAAGACTATAAAATGTATAGACTAATGTTTGTACATAATCCAAAGATTAGTGTAAAACTTACAAAAGAATATCCTCGGTTTGGACTTTTATCACCACTAAGTACTTCTGTATATTCAAAAGACGGTAAAACAATAAATATTTCATCACTTTCACTTGAGGGTATGTCTAGAATATCTGGTGTAGCAAAAACTAATCCTGATTTAATAGCACTTCGTGATCAAATGACAAAGGCTTTAAAAGAGGCTTTACCAAATGGTAAGTTTAAAGAGTTAAGTTATAAAGTTACAAGACCTGAGGGAGAACTAGTAACAAAGTTTGCATTTACTTTAAAAAATGAAGGTGATATGGAAGAAGCTAAAGAGACCTATCAAGAAACTATGGAAGGTGAGATTGAGTCTGCAGGTTTTATTGTTGCAGGATTTTATCCAGTTAATGAAGATCTTGTAGAAAATGGTATTAATGATTATGACTTTTATGATACATACTCTATTTGTAAATTAGAGGTTATATATCCTGTACATAAACTTCACCCTGAAGTTGGAGCTCTTGCACCTTGTACTATGTATATGTATAAGAAAAAAGATGAGAAATTTACTCGTATGGGATACCCATCTGTTTATAACTGGGTAATGTCTACTAATATTGAAGATGATGAGTCACTTAATCCTTTGATTGATGCTCAAAATTTACTTGAATCAATTATAGATTCAACTATTGAATAACGTTTGGATATTAATATCCAAACATTGATTCATACATTGCATTAGCCCAGTTATACTGGGCTTTTGCATTTTCTAATCCCTCTTTACCTTTCCAAACCTCACTTGTTTTTGGAGTTGCAAATCCAAACCTTTTCTTTTTTTTATCATAAGCATACATTGAATTTACAAATATTGCTCGTTCAGGAGACATTGTAACTGCTGAAAAACATAATGTTGTAGGAGACTGCCAAGGAGTTCGTGGTTTTTTTTCTATTTTATCTGCAATTAATCTTGCTACATTAAGCCCCTCTGTATTTGCTGTATTACCTGATTTTGAAAAGCCCATAGGTCTAGCATCACCTGAAACAAAAATATTGTCTTCCCCTATAACTTCATAAGTTAGTCCATCAATATTTGCTTCATGCCTGTTAAAAACTGTATCTTTAGTTATGCCAACCGTTTCTAAAATTTTCGCACCCCTTACTCGTGGATAAAAAGATGCATCATCAAAATAAAACTCTTCATATTCTGTTTCTATAAACTTTTCATCAAGATCAATAGTTTCTATTTTTGAGTTTGGATGATATTTTATATAGCCTGAATATAGTTCTTCAAATGCAGTATGAAATCCATGCTCTTTAATTGTTATATCATTGTTCTCATCTAAAAGTATAACTTTTGCATTTAATTTTTTTGATTTAAAAAAATCTGCAACCAAACAGGCTCTTTCATAAGGAGCTGGCAAACATCTGTAGTTTCCAGCAGGAACAGTCATAACAAAATTACCCTCTTTAAAATTATGTATTTTATTTTTTAATGTAAGATGTTCACTTCCAGGTTTAAAACCTGCAGGATACTCCTGTCTTAATCTATTCTCAAGCTCGATATCATCAGTTAAAAATGTATAATCATAATCTATTCCAGGAGCAAAAAGTATATAGTCATAATCTATATCACCTTTTGTTGTATGAAGTATATTATTCTTTTTATCCATACCTATTGCAGATGCTTGAAAGTATGTATAGTTATTCTCTCTTGCTGCTTGCAAGTAATCATGTGTCAAATACTCAAGACTCACTTTATCTACAAGCCATAAGTTGCTCATAGGACAAGAAACAAATTGATCTTTTTGCTCAACTAATATCACTTCTGTATTAGGTGAGAAATCATTTAAATTTTTTGCTACAGATAATCCTGACCAGCCTCCACCTACAATAACAACCCTTATAGAACTTTTTTCTTTTAACGGTGCTTTTTTATTTATTTTAGGTTTTATTATTTTTTGTGATGATTCATTACTATTTGCATATCCTGGTATTACAGCTGAAGTAGCAATAATACCTGTAAGTTTAAGAGTGTCTCTTCTAGATATAGCCATTGTTTTATTCTCCTTGTAAGCAGTTTAATTGTACAATATCTTACCAATTAGTCACTTATTATGTGCTTATTATAGGTGTGTTGTTATAAAAGGAGAGCTTATGAAATTTAGGTTTTTGTTTTTGTTTTTTCACTTACTTTAGTTGCAAATGGAAATAATATAATTAATGTAAACCAAAAAATAAAACAAGCAGAAAAGTTAATAAAAATATTATGTTTTTCTTTCATATTCCAAATTGATCATATAGTAAGAGTATGTAGATGAGATTAAATAGATCATAGCAAACAGTTATAATAAAATGAAATCTGATGACTTTATTTTAAAAATGGAGACAGAAAACGATGAATAACAACTTTGTAAAATTTGAAAATCTTCCTGCAGTTGATGATATAGCAGGTGTGATTAAGGATATATTTAATGTAGACCTTGATGTATTGGGGGGATGGGGTTATGATAACAATAGTGCGGTAATTGTTAAATCCTTATATATGCCAATTGATCAGTTTTTGTATATGTTTGCATCAATTAGGGCAAATATACAGATGAATATGACATTAGAAAAAGAGGAGAGTTATGGTGGTATCAATTGTACTTTTATTGATGGCAAACAAGTAGAAATAGAAGATAAAGTATATGATATGATAACATTTGAAATCACTGCTATGAAAGAGAGTACTTATACAAACTTTATTCAAGAATATAAAGACAACTATGGTAAAAATAAAGATTTTGATTTAAGTGATCATTTTAAACGTCGAAATGAAAATACCATTACTATACAAAGTGATTTTTGGTTTGATGGATTAGAGAAATACTACGAGCAAGACACTAGTTCATTATAATTAGAATCTACATAAAAAAATCTATGCCATCAGTTTTAGCTGATAACATAGATGATTTAAAATTTAAATACTCACAACAAGTATTTTATTATAAATATGTTATTTAGAACAGTGAGCTGCTTTAAATTCACCAAATTTAATTTTAGTTCCATGTTTATCTTTTGCTTTACTGTATTTATTAGTAACAGGATTACACTGATCAATCCATGTATTTATTCCATAAATTTTAACAGTTGAAAATCCCATTTTTCTTAATGTCTCTGCTTCAATAGATGCTCTTGAAGCTGTGTTACATACAACAATAATTTTATCTTTTATTAATTTGTCATCATCATTAAGTACTACATTTGATAAAGCTTTTTCTGGTGCTTGTCTACCGATTCTATTTGAACCTTTAATATGTGCAGCACTCCATTCATTTAATGTTCTTACATCTACTACAGCCCAGTCCTTTGCTTTTAAGGCATGTTTAACATCTGCAGTAGAAGCAAATGTTCCGTTTTTTTTAGCTTCTGCTTTTAAAGTTTTTGTTAAGCCTTTATAGCTTATAAATTCACTTGCACATGCAGCACCTGCTAATAATGTTGTTGCTAATAATATATTTCCTAATTTCATATATTTTCCTTTGTTTTTTAGTTATTTATAATCCTACCTACACTTCAAATAATTTTATATTATTTGACATAGGTATTTCTTATAAATTATTTGGGAGTATAGCATTAAATAAAAGAAAAATCTACAAAAATGATAAATTATTTTATGATAAAATCTTTTATAATAATAAATATATAATATAGTAATATAAAAGTAACTTTTTAGAAATAAAATAAGTAATATAAAATACTCAATAATTCAAGAAAAACACCCATATAATATTAAATAAAATAGAGTGAAATAGTAGAGAAAAACATCAGAAAGCGCCAAATTTCAGGCAAAAAAAAACATC
>CBFDEF010000044.1:0-14101 GCA_965603755.1 uncultured Arcobacteraceae bacterium | reverse complement strand
CACTCCCAAGCGAAGCAAGGGAGTGAGTTCAAACTTGAGGTACCAATTTGGCACCTCAAGTTGGGAAGGAAGAAAATAATAAAATCTAATAAATCCAATAAAAAAGGTGTAGCTAAATAAGCTACACCCTTTTTATTTAAAAGTTATAGAAGATTATAAATCTTGTTCTATAATCTCTTTAAATCTATTGAAATACACATCTTTAACTTTATCCATATTTCTATATAGACTATTGATAGAAAGTACATCTCCACCAGTTTTACCAATACATCCGTAAGATATACCAATTTTAGCAGAAAGGTCATTGAATGCTTGGATATTTTCTGGTTTAACTTCAATAATTGCTCTACTTAAAGACTCAGAGAATATATCTTTTTCATTTTCAAAAGATACATTTACTTCACATCCCATATCACCAACAGCACACATTTTTGCTAATGCAATTGCTACACCACCAACATTTACATCTTTTGCAGATTCTAGTAGTCCTAGTTTATTTGCTTCAATGATAGTTTCCCATAGCATTAACTCAGCTTGGAAATCAACACCAGGATGTTCTCCAGCAATTTGACCTTCAATCTCTTTAAGGTATAAACTTCCACCAAACTCACTGTAAGATTCACCAACTAAACAGATGTAGTTACCTTCACTTTTAAATGATGAACCTAAAACTTTATTCATATCATCATTTAAACCAACAGTTGCAATTGCAGGTGTTGGGAAAACACCAACTCCATTTGTTTCATTATACAAAGATACATTTCCACCAATAACTGGAGTGTTTAACTCTTTACAAGCTTTTTTAATACCTTCACAAGCATATTTAAACTGCCACATAACTTCTGGATTTTCTGGGTTACCAAAGTTTAAACAATCTGTAATAGCTAAAGGACGAGCACCAGTCATAGCTACATTTCTTCCAGCTTCCATAACAGCAGCAGCAGAACCTAGTTCAGGGTTGATATAACATTGTCTAGTGTTACAATCAGCAGACATAGCAAGAGCTTTTCCAGTCTCTTTGATTCTAACAACAGAACCATCTAGGCTTCCTGGACCTTTAATAGTATTTGTTTGTACCATAGAATCATATTGGTTATAGATAAATGATTTATCAACAACTTCTAAACTTTTCCATAAGATATCAAAAGCGTCAGTTGCACTTAACTCTTTTTCCATTTTAACATTTTCTATAGTTTCTAAATAAGCTGGTTTAGATACAGGTCTATCTAAAACAGGAGCTTCTTCAGAAAGTGGTTGAATAGGAATGTCAGCTACTAAATCACCATGCCAGTATAGTTCCATATTTCCAGTATCAGTTACTTCACCAATAACAGCAGCACTTAGCTCCCATTTTTCAAAGATATCAATAACAGCTTGTTCACAACCAGCTTTAGCACAGATAAGCATTCTCTCTTGAGATTCACTTAACATAAAGTCATAAGGTGTCATACCTTCTTCTCTTGCAGGAACTTTATCAAGATCCATTTTCATACCAGAACCAGTTCTACCTGCCATCTCAAAAGATGAAGAAGTAAGTCCAGCAGCACCCATATCTTGAATACCAATAATTAAATCTTCTTTAAAAAGTTCCATACAAGCTTCAAGTAAAAGTTTCTCTGTAAAAGGGTCTCCCACTTGAACAGTTGGTCTTTTTGATTCGTTATCTTCTGTAAATGCAGCAGAACTCATAACAGCACCACCAAGTCCATCACGACCAGTTTTAGACCCAACATACATTACAGGGTTTCCAATACCTTCTGCAACACCTAAGAAAATTTCATCAGATTTACAAATACCAAGGTTGAAAGCATTTACAAGATTGTTTCCAGCATAACACTCTTCAAAACCAGTTTGTCCACCAATAGTTGGAACTCCCATACAGTTACCATAACCACCGATACCATCAACAACACCTCTTAAAAGAAATCTATGTTTTTTAGCAGTATCGCTATCTCCATCTATTCCAGCAAATTGGATTAAGTTCATAGATGCAACAGGACGTGCTCCCATTGTAAATACATCTCTCATAATTCCACCAACACCAGTAGCAGCTCCTTGATAAGGTTCTATGAAACTAGGGTGGTTGTGAGATTCCATTTTAAATACAGCAGCGTATCCACCACCAATATCAATTACACCAGCATTTTCACCTGGACCTTGAATAACCCATGGAGCTTTTGTTGGAAAACCGTTTAAGTATTTTTTACTTGATTTATAAGAACAGTGTTCACTCCACATAGCAGAGATAACACCTATTTCAGTGTAGTTTGGCTCACGACCAAGCATATTTAATACTATTTCGTACTCTTCTTTTGTCATTGAATGTGCAAGTGCAATTTCTAATGGTGATTGTTCAGACATATTTATTTACCTTGATTAAGTTTTATATTTTAAGCATTATATCTAAAATATATTTATGAGATAGTTAAGTAGTTTTAATAAAAATATTTTATAGTGATATATAATGTAAAAGCCCCCATAAATAAATTTATGAGGGCTTTTTAGTAATTTTATTTTTAAACTTTAATTAGGAATGATTATACAGCTTCTTCACCTGTTTCACCTGTTCTAATTCTAATAATCTCTTCAATTGGCATAACAAATATTTTACCATCTCCAATTTTACCAGTTTTTGCAGCATCAGTTATAAGTTTGATTACATCTTCAACTTGATCGTCATTTACAGCTAACTCTAATTTAGTTTTAGCTAAAAAATCTACAATGTACTCAGCCCCTCTGTATAATTCAGAGTGACCTTGCTGTCTACCGTAACCTTTTACATCAGTTACAGTCATACCAGTAATTCCTGCTTCACTTAAAGCATCTTTTACATCTTCTAATTTAAACGGTTTAATTATAGCTTCTATTTTTTTCATCTTTTACTCCTAAGCCTTTTTAAATTCTGGGTAACATTCTAATCCAGTTTCGTGAATGTCAAGACCAGTTATTTCAGTCTCTTCATCAACTCTAAGACCAACAATTACATCTAAAATCTTCCATACTATGAATGAAGCGATAAATACAAATGCACCAATAACCACAACACCTTTTAGTTGACCCATAAATGTACCACTTGCTGTAAATAAACCAACAGCTAATGTTCCCCAGATACCTGCAACTAAATGAACTGATAATGCACCAACAGGATCATCAATTTTCATCTTATCCCACATAGGAACTGCAAGAACAACTAAAACAGCACCAATAACACCAACAGCTAAACCATAGATCATACCAGCATCAGGAGCAGCAGTAACAGATACAAGTCCACCAAGTGCGCCATTTAATACCATTGTTAAATCAACTTTTTTGTATAATAATTGTGTAAACATTGCAGCTGTAATCGCACCAGCTGCTGCAGCCATATTAGTTGTAGCAATAACAGAAGCTATTGCATCTATATCACCTTTTGTACCCATTGCAAGTTGACTACCTCCATTGAATCCAAACCAACCCATCCATAAAATAAATGTACCAAGTGTAGCAATAGCTAAGTTTGAACCTGGAATTGGTCTAACATTTCCATTCTTATCATATTTACCTCTTCTTGCTCCTAATAAAAGAACACCAGCTAAAGCAGCCCATCCACCAACACTATGAACAATAGTAGATCCAGCAAAATCAGAGAAACCTTCAAGTAAACCACCATCAGCAGTTAAACTTCCTCCCCAAGTCCAGTGACCTTGTGTAGGATAAATAATAGCACTTAAAACAACAACGAAAACTAAGAAAGGCCAAAGTTTCATTCTTTCAGCAATTGTTCCTGATATAACAGAAGCAGCAGTTGCTACAAATACAACTTGAAAGAAGAAGTCTGCCATTACAGGGTAAGATGCATCTGGTGCAGTTGTTTCATTTAAAATTGATAAACTTCCAATAAAAGCATTACCATCACCATACATAGCATTAAATCCTACAAGATAGAACATAATACAAGATATTGCAAATAAAGCAACATTCTTTGTTAATACCGTAGCATTATTCTTTGATCTAGTAAGACCAGCCTCTAACATAGCGAATCCTGCCGCCATCCACATTACAAGTATTCCTGCGAATACAAATAAGAAACCATTCAATATATATTGAACATCTCCAAAATTTTCCATTTTTAATCCTTTATTTTTTGTATAAAGAATTATGACATAAATATGGTTTTTATAAACAGTATAATTGTATATAAAATATACAATAAAAAGATTAGAAAATTAATATGTTATTTATTGCTAGTTTTTTGAATTTTTAAGTGGGAAAGTTTACTTAAGTTATTTTATAAATGATGAAGTTGATAAACTACATCATTTACATTTATTTTATATTTGAAAGTTCTTCAAATTCTAATTTTGCTTCATCTAAAAGTTTTTGTGCAGATTCTAACTCTTGCATACCTTTTTTATAAATATCTACACTAGTACTAAGTGTAATCTCTGGGTCAATTAATTTTTCTAATAGTTTTTTTGATTCTTCTATTTTATCTTCGAATGATATATTTTCATCTTTACTCATAAGTTCCCTCTAACATTTTTATTATTTTATCTTCAAATTTTGCCACTTCTACTAAGAATGCATCATGTCCATAATCACTTTGAATCATCTCATATGTACAATTATCACCATTTCCTATTTTATCCATCAAAGTTTTTATCTCTTCCATCTCTGCAGGAAAAAATAACATATCTCCACTAAATGAGATAAGATGAAGTTTTGATTTTATACCCTTAAGAGCATCTTCAAGTTTGTCACTACCTCGTGCTGCATTAAATATATTTATTGTTTTTACAATATATAGATAACTAAGTGGATCAAAATTATGTGGAAAATTATATCCGTTGTATTCTAAGTATCTTTCAACCTCAAATCTTCCAAATAGTTCATAAAGACCATCTTGTTCTGTATATCTTCTTCCAAATTTATTATCCATACTATCTTGAGATAAGTACGAGATATGTCCAGCCATTCTACCTACTGCTAAACCTTTTAAGCCATTTTCTTTTATATCTTCACTTTTATAATAACCATCTTTAAAATCAGGGTCATTTCTAATCGCTTCTATTGTTACTTTATTAAATGCTATTGCCCATGGTCTAGTATAAGCAGTTGTTGCAAGTGGTATAATCATATCTGCAAACTCTGGATACTCAATAGCATAACATAAAGCTTGCATACCACCCATTGAACCACCAATTATAGCTTTTACATGAGATATACCTAAAGATTCTAGTAGATTTTTTTGACCCTTTACTATATCACTTATTGTTAAAATTGGAAATTTCATTCTATAAGGTTCATTGCTGTTTGGCATAAGGCTCATAGGTCCAGTAGATCCAAAACAAGAACCTAAGTTGTTTGTAGCTATAACAAAATATTTTTTTGTATCTACAGCTTTACCATCTCCAATTAAGTCATTCCAGTATCCAGGCTTTCTATCCCCTTCATAAAATCCAGCAGCATGTGCTGAACCACTTAAAGCATGAGTGATAACTATAACATTTGATTTGTCAGAATTTAATTTACCATAAGTCTCATAAGCTATCTCATATGACTCAAGAATTCTACCACTTTCTAAATGAAGTGGCTTATCAAATTGGGCAATTTTAGTATTTATTTCCAATTATTAACCTAAAGCTTTTGATAAATCTTCTATTAAATCATCAGCATTTTCTAAACCAATACTTAATCTAATAAGACCAGCTTTAATTCCTGATGCTTCTAGTTCATCATTAGTTAATTGTTGATGTGTTGTAGATGCAGGATGTACAATAAGAGACTTACTATCTCCAATATTAACAACAACACTAAATATTTCAGTTGCATCAACAATTGCTTTTGCAGTCTCTAAATCAGATACTTCAAAACTAAGAAGACCACTATTTCCACCTTTTAGGTACTTCTGTGCTCTTACATAGTTTTCATCAGATTCTAAACCTGGATAGTTTACTTTTTTAACTTTTGAGTGTGACTCTAAAAATTGTGCTACTTTTAAAGCAGTTGTACTATGTTGTTTCATTCTAAGGCTTAAAGTTTCTAACCCTTGAATCATTAGCCAAGAGTTAAATGGACTAGGTGCTGCCCCTAAATCTCTCAATACACTTAATAATATTCTCATAATAAAAGGTGGAAATGGTAACTCAGAGTAAACTAATCCATGATAAGACTCATCAGGGATATTAAAGTGATCGTATCTAGGATTTCCTTTGATTTTTTCACCACTTGTTGCGCTATCTACAATAATACCACCAAGTGCCAACCCTTGTCCCGTAGTATATTTACTTGTACTGTGTACAACTATATCACAACCTAATTTTATAGGATTACATAACATAGGAGTAGCAACAGTATTATCAACAACTGTCATAACATTTGTTCTATTTGCAATATTTACAATAGCTTGAAAATCTGCCACTTGAAGATTTGGATTTGATAATGATTCAAACAATATAAGCTTTGTTTTTTCATCAATTAAATCTTCTAAAGATGATGGGTTTGTTACATCAAACTTTCTAGTTTCTATACCAAATCTTTTTATTGTATGGTCTGTTAAAGTTGAAGTTCCACCATATACAGCATTTGCCACAACAATATTATCACCAGCTTCACAAAGGTTTACAATACAAGAAAAAATTGCACTCATACCACTTGCAGTTGCAATCGCAGCAACACCACCTTCAAGTTGGGCAAATCTTTTTTCAAATACTGCAGAAGTTGGATTCATAAGCCTTGTATAGATGTTTCCTAACTCTTTAAGTGCAAATAGATTTGCAGCATGTTCAGAGTCTCTAAACTCATAAGCTGTACTCATATAAATAGGAACTGCCATTGTCCCTTGCGTATCTTTTTCATATCCTGCATGTAGTGCTATAGTTTCTGGTTGCATTGATTTTCTCTTTATTTTAATTTCTTCTTAAATTTATAATATTTTATCTAATTATTTATTTTTTATCTCTTAAAATATAAATTTTCTATTTTAACTAAGCTAATATATAAGCAATTTGCAATACACTTGCATAAAAATTAATTATAAAAGGTTTATATATGTTTGATATTAGTGACGAGCTTATATTTTCATCACTTTCTATTTTTATTGGCTTTATTTATGGAGTTATTGCCCAAAGAAAACAGTTCTGTTTTAGTGGTGGAATTAAAGATTTAATTTTATTTAAGCATACTAGAAGAACAGCTTCTCTAATTGTAGCTATTACAACAGCTATATTATTTACGCAAGCTATATCTTATATTTATAGTATAGATTTAACACAGACTAGATATTATTTAAATATTAACTATCTATTTATAATAATTGGTGGGATAATGTTCGGATATGGGATGATGATATCAGATGGTTGCAGTAGTAGACATCTGATAAAAGTATCACAAGGTGAAAAAGATTCTTTTTATATTTTACTTTCCCTTGGAATATTTTCATATATCACATATACTGTTTTTTTATATTTTAATCAATCAATATTTACAAATAAAATTATAGAGTTAACAACATCGGCGCAAGCATTTGAGGTACCATTATATTTAGTTGTACCTGTTCTTATTTATTTATTGTATACAAACTTAAAAAAATGTATGAACTTTTTTCAGGTATTGGATGGTTTTGCTATTGGTTTACTTGTCTCTTTTGTATGGTATTTTACAGCTATTTTATCTCAAGAGTTTTTTATAGATATATCAGCTCAAAGTTTATCATTTGTTTATCCGTTAGGAAAACTTGTAGAGTATA
Source organism: uncultured Arcobacteraceae bacterium (assembly GCA_965603755.1). GTDB lineage: Bacteria > Campylobacterota > Campylobacteria > Campylobacterales > Arcobacteraceae > JAIOSF01. Next base: position 6,375 of record CBFDEF010000044.1, on the reverse strand, counting down.
TACAAAGTGGATTTAATAGTAGCTATTTAATATTTCCTGTTTTAATAGTTATTGGGGTTGTTTTTGGCTCTTTTATCTCATCTAGATTTAATAAACAATATTCAAAAAAATTTATGTGTGATAATTCACAGCAAAATCCACCATCATTATTTAAAAAAATAATAGGTGGTGCGTTTATGGGAGTAGGTGGTATTTTAGCAGTTGGATGTACAGTTGGTCAAGGGCTTAGTGGAGTTAGTTCTTTATCATTAGCATCATTTTTAGCTATTATTTCAATCTATTCATCTGCCTATTTTACTGCTAAATACATGCATAAAAACAATGCATTAATTGCATGTTTTGTTTTTGACTTTGAGTGTAAGAGATAACTCTATTTTGATTTATTAAAACAATTTAATAGATCATCTATTATATCTTCAGGGTTTTCAAGCCCTATAGATATTCTAATTAACCCATCAGTAATACCTAAAAATCTTTTTTCATTTTCAGTGAAATCTTGATATATAGTACTTGCCATATGAAGACCAAGGCTTCTTGTATCTCCAATATTTGCAGTTAAAGTTAAAAGTTGTGAGCTATCTAAAAATTTAAATGCTTTATCTTCATTTCCCATATCTATAGTTATCATAGCACCAGAACCATCTTTATAGTTTGATTTATATAAATTATTGTCAATATTTTCTATAAGAGAAGGGTGGTTTACATCTACATCTTTATCTTTTAATGCTTTAGATACAATTTCGCAAGAGTTATTTACTCTTTGTGTTCTTATCTCAAGAGTTTCTAAACCTAAAAGAGTGTTATAGCTACTATGTGCATTTGCACTCATACCAAAGTCTCTTAAAGCTCTTTTTTTAGCACAGCCTATTAAAGCTTTACCTTTTAGTTTATTTATAAAAGGTGTTAAAAATTTATATCTAGAAGTATGAAACTTATCATTATCTTTTATCTCTTTATATATAGATACCCCACCTAATGCAGATGAGTTACCACTAATAGTTTTTGTAGTTGAATAGATAACAACATCAGCACCATACAAAAAAGGTTTTACAATAACTGGTGTAATAGTATTATCAACCATAAAAGCAATATTATTTTTAGTTGCAAGTTTTCCAATTTCTCCCATATCTGGTAATCTTAAACTTGGATTTCCAATAGATTCACAAAATATAACTTTAGTGTTATCATTTATATATTCTTCTATTTTATCTATCTCGTCAACACTTAAAAATGTTGTAGTGATACCAAATCTTGGAAGTGTTTGAGACATCAACGCATAACTACCACCAAAAAGCCCACCAATAGCAATAATCTCATCACCAGCAGAACACAAACTCATAATAGACATAGTAATAGCACCCATGCCAGAACTTGTAGCAATTGCACCACACGCATATGGACCATCTGTTTGATTTATAATTCCATTTTCCATTTTTGTTAGTCTTGACTCTAACTCTGATGTTGTTGGGTTTCCCATTCTTGCATATAATGGACACGTTGCATTACCTGAAAATATATCTTTAGCTTCTTTTGAATCTTTATAGTAATATGTAGCAGATGAACTGATTGGAGTAGAAATTGCACGATTGAAATCTTGCATAGTGTTTCCTTTATTTATGGAAAGTTATTAGAATAAAATTTTATTTAAAGTGTTGACATGTATAAAGCTTACGCTTTATACATGGTAATTAGGTGCTTCGTTTGTGATTGTTACATCGTGAACATGAGACTCTTTAAGTCCAGCACTTGTAATCTCAACAAACTCTGCAGTTGCTTGGAAAGTTTCCATATCTTTACTTCCTAAGTAACCCATAGAGCTTCTTAAACCACCAATAAACTGATGGATAATCTCTCTCATAAATCCTTTGTATGGAACCATACCTTCAATACCTTCAGGTACAAGTTTATCAGCAGCAGTTCCCTCTTGGAAATATCTATCAGTACTACCTTTAGTCATAGCTCCAATTGAACCCATACCTCTGTATGATTTGAATTTTCTACCATGAGAAAGTATAACTTCTCCTGGAGATTCTTCTGTACCAGCTAAGGCACTTCCCATCATAACACATCCAGCACCAACTGCTAATGCTTTTGCAACATCACCAGAGTATTTAATACCACCATCAGCAATAATTGGAACACCATGTTTAGCACCAGCAGCAGCACACTCATCAATTGCTGAAATTTGAGGAACACCAACACCAGCTACAATTCTTGTTGTACAGATACTTCCTGGACCAATACCAACTTTAACAGCATCAGCACCACATTTTATTAGCTCTTCAGTTGCTTCACTAGTTGCAACATTTCCAGCAATTACATCGATATCTAACTCTTTTTTAATAGCAACAACAGTATCTAAAATACCTTTTGAGTGACCATGAGCAGAATCTAAAACTAAAACATCACAACCAGCATCAACTAAAGCTTTTGCACGATCAAGTTGTCCAACACCAATAGCAGCACCTACAAGTAATCTACCTTTACTATCTTTTGCAGCATTTGGATACTCTACAACTTTATTAATATCTTTTATCGTAATAAGACCTTTTAGTTTTCCAGCACCATCAACAATTGGAAGTTTTTCAATCTTATTTTTATGCATCTCTACAGAAGCTTCTTCAAGAGTTGTACCCTCAGCACCAGTAATTAAAGGCATTTTTGTCATAACAGCACCAGCTAATTGTGAAAAATCAGTAACAAATCTCATATCTCTATTTGTTAAAATACCTAAAAGGTTATTATCTTCATCAATTACAGGAACACCTGAAATTTTATATTCTCTCATTAGGTTTTCAGCATCTTGTAAAGTTTGAGTAGGAGATACTGAAATTGGATCAGTTATCATACCACTTGTACTTTTTTTAACTTTACTTACCTGTTTAGCTTGAGTTTCTATATCCATATTTTTATGAATGATTCCAATACCACCAAGTCTAGCCATAGCAATAGCAGCTTGATATTCAGTTACTGTATCCATTGCAGCACTTACAAAAGGGATATTTAGTGTTATGTTTTTTGTCAACTTACTTTTTAGGTCAACTTCTCTTGGTAAAACAACAGATTTAGCTGGTACTAGTAGTACGTCTTCAAATGTTAATGCTCTTTTTCTTATTCTCATCTTTTTTATCCCTTTTTAGTTTTTATTGTAATTTACAGAAGATTCAAGGCTCATAGCCCCATCAAATAAAGTTTGTTCATCATACGCTTTTGCTATTAATTGTAAACCTATTGGCATACCATCATTATCAGAAGCAACTGGAAGTGAAATAGCTGGAAGCCCAGCTAAGTTAACAGATATAGTATAAATATCACTTAAGTACATCTCTAATGATGACTTAAAGCTTCCAAATTTTGGAGCAGTTGTAGGAGCTACTGGTGATAAAATAAGATCTGCATCAGCAAAAATAGCTTCAAAATCATCTTTAATTAGGTGTCTCACTTTTTGAGCTTTTATGTAGTAAGCATCATAGTAACCTGAACTTAAAACAAAAGAACCCAGCATAATTCTTTTTTGTACCTCTTCACCAAAACCTTCTGTTTTAGTTTTTAGGTACGTATCTTTTAAGTTTGTAGCATCAACTCTATTTCCATATCTAATACCATCATATCTACTTAAGTTTGCACTAGCTTCAGCTGTTGCTACAACATAGTAAGATGAAACATGTTTTTTTGTATCCATCATATTTTTATGTACTATTTTATGGCCAGCATCTTCAAGTGCTTTTACGGCACTAGCAAAACCTTTTTTAACATCTTCACTAGCTTCTTCAATAAAGTTGTCAATAACTGCAATAGTTAGCTTTTTGTTTGGATCTAAGTTTGGTGTAACTGGAGTATACTCTATCTTAGCACTTGTTGAATCTTTAGGATCGTGTCCACTAATGATATCATATAAAATTGCGGCATCTTCAACATTTTGTGTTATTGGACCACACTGATCAAGAGAAGAAGAATAAGCAGCTATTCCGTATCTTGATACTCTTCCATAAGTTGGTTTCATACCAACACAACCACAATAAGCAGCAGGTTGTCTAATACTTCCACCAGTATCAGTACCAAGTGCAGCAACAGCAAGACCAGCAGCTACAGCTGCAGCACTACCACCTGAACTTCCACCAGGTACTTTACTATTGTCAATAGGATTTAAAGTTTTACCGTAACAACTACTTGCTGTCGTACTTCCCATAGCAAATTCATCCATATTTGTTCTACCAAATGGACTTAAACCTGCATTTTCTAAATTTTCAATAACAGTTGCATTATATGGTGCTACATAACCCTTAAGTATATTACTACAACATGTTAAATTATCACCTTTTACATTTATATTATCTTTTATAGCGATTGGTATACCTGCTGTATTTATTGATAATCGGTTTGAAGTTAATTGCTCAACATAAGCACCTAACTCTTTGTTTTCATCTATCTTATTAGCTAACTCTTCTCTTAATGATACTATTTGTTCATCATTTAAAGTCAATGCTTCCTTTAAAGTTACCAAATTTGCTCCTATTTTTGTTTAAATATCTAATTATTATATCTAATATTTACTAATAAGCTCTTTAATGGTAAACTTGAAATATGATTAAATTATTTTTACTAATTACAACTACACTTTTGTTTGGTCAAAATGGCTTTGATAATTCATTTATCACACAATATGAGTATGGAAAAATGTTATATGAAAATCCACGAGGAATCAGCTGTACAAAATGTCATGGAGGTGATGCTAAAGGATTAGTTATAGAAACCTTTAAACATACAAGAAATAAAAAAGAGTATATATGCTCTTTAAAATCTCCAGATATTACAAAAATTTCATATGAAGATTTTAAAGTAGTAATGGACCCAGCATTAGAGAGAAAAAAGAAAAAATTTGAAAAAGATCAAGTTTGTGAAAAACTTACATATAGAAATAGTATGCCAACATATTTTTTAACGCCAGAAGAGTTAAGCTCAATACATTTTTATTTAACAAATAGGGATAAATATGAATAGGTCATATTTAATGGTGGCATCAGATAAAGAGAAACATTTAGATAAATTAAAAGAGTTAAAATGTGATACGGCAATGATAAATCTTGAAGATGGTGTATGTAATAAGAAAGATGCATTAGATTTATTATTTAAAAAGTTTAAGAATAGTGGTTTAAAATGTGACAATAAAAAAGTAGTTGTTCGTATAAATCCACTAAATGAAGGTGGAGAAAGTGAGATAAAAACTCTTAACCTTTTAAAACCAGATGCAATAAGAGTATCTAAAGTAAGAACACTTGATGATGTAAAGTTAGCATTGAGTTTAATAGATGAAGATATTAAAGTACATCTTTCTATTGAAACAAAAGAGGCTTTTGAAAACTTATCAACATTAAAAACAAATAGTAGAGTAGATACGGTATATTTAGGTATATTAGATATGTTAGAATCTTTGGGTTTACCTCAGTCTTTATTACAGTTAGATAACCCAACAATTGATTATATTTTAAGTAAATTTTTAATTGATAGTAAAATAGCTGGATTTAATCCTGTATCTTTTACATATCAAGATTATAAAAATACAGCTGAGTTTGAACAATGGTGTCTAAAGATTAAAAATATGGGTTTTAATGCAAAAAGTTGTATAAGTCCTACACAAGTAGATATTGTAAATAAAATATTTATAATAGACTCGAGTGTAATAGAAAAAGCAAAATATATAAAAAATATATTTGAGAATAACAAAAAACAAGGAATAACTGGTTTTAGTGATGAAAAATATGGCTTTATTGATGAGCCTATATATAAAAATGCTCTTTTAATTATAAATAACAATAAATAGTAAGACAATTTTAAGATTTTAAGTTGTCTTACAATTAATTTATCTTACAATATTACGAAAATTATGTAGAATTTTGAAATTAATAGGGGAAGTAATATGTTTGGATTGGCAACGCAAAGTGACTTAAATGTTCTAGATCAATTTTTTGATCAATTTGTAGAATATACTAAGGGAAAGAGTAATAGATTTAATTTTAATAAAAAATCTGGAAATAGCAATGTTGATGCACTTATGCAAAGATGGCAAAGTAAAGCTGATGATATGCAAACTGGCATTCAGTCTGATATGAAAGTTATGGGTGAAGTTGTTTTAACTATGGATAAAGTAGAACAAGGTATGTATGGATGTAGAATTCATGCTACAACTCAAAACCCTATGTTAAATACATTAAAGCAAACAGTAAATAAAATGTTAGAAACTTTGGATTCTGATATGAAACAACTAAAAAATATAGTTGAATCTTATTCATCAGATGATTATAGAAGTAAGCTTGTTATAAATCCAAATCTTAAAGCAGATATGTTAGCTGTTATGAATAGTGTAAACTCTTTAGG
>CBFDEF010000043.1:0-14111 GCA_965603755.1 uncultured Arcobacteraceae bacterium | reverse complement strand
TTATTGTCAAGGGGTTACGCTTAATTAAGGCTTAAATTTTGGGATTCTTTTTTTTGGTGAAAATGTTATAATATACTTATATAATTATTCTTTATATAAGTATATTATATTACTAGATACTATCTACTTTTGCTATTGTTTCTATTATGGCTTAAATGTAATAACTGACTTTTATTCAATAGTTTTTAAAAATATATTTACAGATAAAGTTTTAATATTTTAATATGCGTAATTAAATTAAGAATTAAGAAAGGATAAATAGTTAAATAAATTTATGCTAGAATTTCAGCAACTATAAACTAGGAATATTAAATGACTTTAAGATATATAAAAACAAATAGGAAAAAGATATGAAACTATACGCACCATGGGAGAAGGCATTTAATAAAATAGCTACACCTTTTGAACACTTTATTCATGCGCAAACAACTACAGGGATTATTCTAATGATTATGACTGTATTTGCACTTATACTTGCAAATGGCTCTTTTGCAGAAACTTATTATCATATTTTTCATACTAAAGTTGATTTAAATGTTGGTTCATGGAAACTATCACATTCAATTCATCATTGGATAAATGATGGACTTATGGCTATATTTTTCTTTGTAATAGGTTTAGAGATAAAAAGAGAAATTTTAGCAGGTGAATTATCAAATATTAAAGTAGCTATTTTACCTATTTTAGCAGCGATTGGTGGTATGGTTTTCCCTGCACTTATATACTATACTATAAATTATGACACACCAGCTTCAGTAGGTTGGGGAATACCTATGGCTACAGATATTGCATTTGCAATTAGTGCTTTAGTTCTTTTAAGTAAAAGAGTACCTGCTGCACTTGTTACATTTTTAGTTGCACTAGCTATTGTTGATGATCTTGGTGCTGTTTTAGTTATAGCAATATTTTATACTGAACAGATAAACTTTTTACCGCTTATTTTAGCTGTTATTGCATTTTCCATATTAGTGTCATTTAACCGTTTTGGTATCCATATGATTTTACCATATTTTATTGTTGGGTTATTTATGTGGTTTTTTATGTTGGAATCAGGTGTTCATGCAACAATTGCAGGTGTACTGGCAGCTTTAACTATACCGTCAAAACCAAAGCAAACACCTGTTACTTTTGCAGAAGATACAGAAAGTTTAATTGAAGAATATAAAAATTATCCAGTTGCCACCGACCATGTTATACATGAAAAACAAAAAGCGATACTTATAAATATTAAAGATAGAATAAATGCTGTAGGAACTCCATCTTCAAGATTAGAACAAGAATTACATCTTCCTGTAGCTTTGGTAGTTATTCCTCTATTTGCACTTGCTAATGCAGGTATAAGTATTGACTTTAACTCAATGGGTACAACAATTATGCAACCAATCTCACTTGGAATTATAGCTGGACTAATTTTAGGAAAAGTTATTGGTATTTTTGGTGTCTCTTGGTTAGCAATAAAATTAAAAATAGCAAAACTTCCTCAAAATAGTAATATGAGCCAAATATTTGGTGTTGCATTTTTAGGGGGTATTGGATTTACAATGTCTATATTTGTAGCAGATTTAGCTTTTATAAATAGTCCTGAATTTATATTTCAAGCAAAAACTGGGATTATAACAGCATCACTATTTTCAGGACTTTTTGGGTTCTTTTGGCTTAAATATATAGCAAAATCTAGCAAAATGAAATAAGGATTTAGAACATGCAAATAAGGGTTTATTATGAAGATACAGATGCTGGTGGAATAGTTTATCATTCAAACTATCTAAATTATTGTGAAAGAGCAAGAAGTGAGTATTTTTTCTCTAAAGGATTATCTCCTATTATAGATGATTCACATTTTGTTGTTAGAAAAATGGATTGTGATTTTTTAAACTCTGCTTATTTTGGAGATATGATTCATGTTTGCACAACTATTAAAGAGATAAAAAATTCCTCTTTTACCCTATTTCAAGAGATAAAAAAAGATGATAAGGTTTTGTTTACTGCTACAGTGTTATTAGTTTTAGTAAAAGATGGAAAAGTCAAAAGAATTGACTCATCCGTAAAAGAGTTAATAAACTCTATTTTTATAGAACTTTAAATCCCTCTTCAAGGTCAAGTGTTCCTTCGTAGAATGCTTTTCCAACTATTACACCTGATATATGACCATTTGCTTTGCAGTTAATAATATCATCAATATCTTTAACACCACCAGAAGCTATTGTATCAACTCCTGAAGCATCAGCTATCTCTTGTGTCCATTCTACATTTACACCACAAAGCATTCCATCTTTAGATATATCAGTACAAATAATAGCCTCAACTCCAGCATTTGCAAACTCAAGAGCAAGATCAGTTGCTTTCATAGTAGAAACCTCTGCCCAACCCTCAACTGCAACCATACCATTCATAGCATCAATTCCAACAGCAATTGGATACTTTGAAGCCATATCTTTTACAAATTGTGGGTCTTTAACAGCAATTGAACCAAGAATCAATCTATCAACACCTAATTCAACATACATCTTAATAGTCTCTTCATCACGAATACCACCACCAAGTTCTATTTTTAAGTTACAGTTTTCTCTTATTTTTTTTATCTGTTCTAAGTTTGCAGGTTCTCCAGCAAATGCACCGTTTAAATCAACTATATGAAGCCATTTTGAACCTAACTCTTCAAATCGCTTAGCAACTTGCCATGGCTCATCACTATAAATCTTTGCACTTTCCATAAGACCTTTACTAAGTCTAACTGCTTTTCCATCTTTTAAATCTATTGCTGGTAATATATCCATTTAATTTATCTCCATAAAGTTTTTAAGTATATGTATCCCATTATCATGAGATTTTTCTGGGTGTGGTTGAAATCCGTAGATATTATCTTTTTGTACTGAACTTGTGAAATCATATCCGTAATGTGTTGTACCGATTGTGTATTTATCTTCAGTAACTACATGAAATGAGTGTACAAAATAAAGATATGGATTTTCTAAACCATCAAAAAGTTTAGAATCTTTATGGAAAAGTTTATTCCAACCAATATGTGGAACTTTATGATCTTTCATATCCATTTTTGATTTATCAAAGGCTACTACTTTTCCTGGAATTAGTCCAAGTCCTTTAGTTAAACCAAACTCTTCTGATGAATCAAATAGTAGTTGCATACCTAAACATATACCAATCATTGGTTTACCTGAAGCTGCAAACTCTAATACTGCATCTTTCATACCAGTTGTTTCAAGATTTTCCATAGCATCAGCAAATGCGCCAACTCCTGGTAATATCACTCTATCATACTCTTTAACTTTTGAAGGGTCACTTACTATATCTGCTTTTACACCTATTAGTTTACAAGCATTATAAACGCTCGCTAGATTACCCATGTTATAGTCAATTATTGCTACCAATATTTTTTCCTATATTTGTAAATTTTTTTGATTTTATCATACTCTTGCATCACTTATGGTTAAAGCAAATAATACTTCACAATTAGATTGCTCTAAAACTTTTTTAGCTTCAAGTATTGTGGTGCCTGTAGTAACTAAATCATCTACTAAAATTACTTTTATTTTTTCTTTACCATTATATACAAAATCTCTTTTATTTTTTTTACGAAATTTTAAATCTTTTCCTGCATACTTAATGATTTTTGTTGCTTTAAGTGTTTTAAATACAGGTAATATATGTTTTGATTTTAATTTTTTTGCCAGAATTGCTGTTTGTGAAAATTCATGCCTTGTATGATCATCAATTGGTATTGCATAAACTAAATTTGAAAACTCAAAGTTATCTGCAAACTTTACAAGAGATAGTTTTGCTAATATATTAAATATTTTATCACCAAAAAATTCATACTTTGCATTTAACAATAATTTTAAATCTTCATATGGATAAAAACTATAAACAAAAAAACCTTTTTCTAACTCTCTTTTATTAAAAGTTGGTTCTAATAAATTCTTTTGACAATTTTTACAAATAATCCAAAATGATAAGTTTTGACAAGTGATGCATCTCATAAAATATTATATAATAAAAAATCTAATTATCTCACATAATTTTAAAATAAGTATCACATGATAATCTAAGAAAAAATATTAAATTATAAGGAAATATAAAATGAATACAATTATTGTAGAAAAAGAGTGTGGATGTTTTAAAAGAAGTGATTATGAAAATAATATGAGTTTTGCATCAAAAGATGAAGCTTTACTTCAAGCAAATCTAATGGTAAATCATATGAACACTAAATTTTGTCAAAAACACGACTTTGAAGTAAGTGAAGATGGTGTAAACTTTATGATTTCAGTTAATCCAAAAAAAGCAGAACAATCAAGTGGATGTTGTGGTGGCGGTCACTGTTCATAACAGTATCTTTAAGATAAAAGAGATGAAACTCTTTTATCTCTTATTTTGAGCTATAATTAATTCTTTTAACTCTGTTATTTCTAGTCTCAGTTTTTCCACCTCTATTTTTGTATGGTCTTCACTTACATGTATCTCATCAATTATTTGAGACTCTCCATCTCCATTTAATTCACCCATTGCATCAACTACTACTGCAATAATAAGATTAATCATTATAAATGTTGCAATAAGCACAAAAGTTATAAAAAATACCCAAGATGATGGATACACTTCCATTACTGGACGAGCAATTCCCATAGACCATGATTCTAAAGTCATGATTTGAAATAATGTATAAAATGTTTCACCTAAAGTTCCAAACCATTGTGGAAACTGTTCACCAAAAAGTTGAGTAGCCATAATTGCAAAAATGTAAAAAAGTAAAGAAAGCAGTGCCCCTATAGAAGCCATCCCTGGTATCACTTGTACCAATGCCATAACTATTTTTTTCATTTGTGGCACTACAGTAATAAGTCTAAGAAGTCTTAATACTCTAAAAATTCTTAATATCTCAAAACCAGCACTTGTAGGAACTAAGGATATTACAACTATTGTAAAATCAAACAAACTCCATCCATCTTTAAAAAATGCTAATCTATTTACATAAATTCTCATTATTATCTCTATAGTAAATACAGTAATAACAAACTTATCAAACATATGTAACATAGTTCCATAATCAATCATTATTGATTTTGAAGTTTCTAGTCCCATAGTAATACCATTTATAATGATAAGACCCATAATAAAGTTTTGAAAGTTACTACTTTCAACAAATTGTTTTATTTTATTGTACATGATTTTCTCTTTTTGATTTTATTTTGATTTTTGAGTAGTTATTTGATTTTGAAGTTTTATAATTAGATAAATTTAGGTGAGGAAATTTCTTCCATACAGAAGAAAATTTCCATATAAATTTAATCTAGTTTTAAAACAGCCATGAAGGCTTCTTGAGGTACATTTACTTTACCAATTGATTTCATTCTTTTCTTACCAGCTTTTTGTTTCTCTAAAAGCTTTCTCTTTCTAGTAATATCTCCACCATAACATTTAGCTGTTACATTTTTACCTGTAGATTTTACAGTTTCTCTAGCAATAATATCTTTTCCAATACTAGCTTGAATTGCTACCTCAAAAAGTTGTCTTGGAATTAACTCTTTTAGTTGTTTAACAAAAACTCTTCCTCTTGCTTGTGCTTTCTCTTCTGGAACAATAATACTAAGTGCATCAACTGCTTCACCAGCAACTAATACATCTAGTTTTTTAAGATTTCCTGGTCGAAATCCAGTAACTTCATAATCAAAAGATGCATACCCTTTTGTTGTAGATTTTAATTTATCGTAAAAATCCATAACAATCTCATTCATAGGTATATCATATTCTAAAAGAACTCTCTTATTGATATAATCCATCTTTTTTTGAATACCTCTTCTGTTGTTAAGAAGTGTTATAACATTTCCTAAAAACTCATCTGGTACTAATACAGTAGCTTTAACATAAGGTTCATATATAGTTTCAATATGATTCACAGGTGGTAATTCATATGGATTTTGTATCATTAACTCTTCACCAGAAGTTGTAAGTACTTTATATACAACTGTCGGCGCTGTTGCAATTAGGTCAAGATTAAATTCTCTTTCAAGTCTCTCTTTGATAACTTCCATATGAAGCATACCCAAGAAACCTGTTCTAAATCCACTGCCAAGTGCTGCAGAACTTTCTGGTTCAAAAGATATAGAGCTATCATTTAATTGAAGTCTCTCTAGTGCATCTCTTAAATCTTCAAATTTATCAGTATCGATAGGATAAAGTCCAGCAAATACAAATGGCTTTGCTGGTTCAAACCCATCAATTATTTCGGCTGTTGGATTTTTTGCATCAGTCATAGTATCACCCACAACAATACTTTCTGTTGTTTTAAGTCCAAGTATAACTATACCAATTTCACCAGTTTCTATCTCATTTGTTTTTTGTTTTTTAAGAGGATGTGGATACATAAGATCAAGAACTTTATGCTCTACTTTTGTATTCATCATTCTTAGTAATTGACCTTTTTTAATACTTCCATCATAAACTCGAACCAATGCTAAAGCTCCAAGATAGTTATCAAACCAAGAATCATAAATAAGTGCTTTGGTAGGTGCATTTTCATCACCATTTGGTGCGGGAATAGTATCGACGATAGAATCAATAAGATCTTTTACACCAAGTCCAGTTTTTGCAGAAATTAGATTATGTTCTGTACAATCAAGCCCAATAGCCTCTTCAGTCTCTTCTAAAACTCTAAGTGGATCAGCAGATGGTAAATCTATTTTATTTACAACTGGCATAAGTGTTAATTCATTTTCAAGTGCAATATAAACATTTGCAATAGTTTGTGCCTCAACACCTTGAGTTGAATCAACAATAAGTAAAGCACCCTCAGATGACGCAAGACTTCTACTTACTTCATAAGAAAAATCAACATGACCCGGTGTATCAATAAGATTTAATATATAATGTTCCCCGTCTTTTACATAATCAAGTCTAACTGATTGAGCTTTAATGGTGATACCACGCTCTTTCTCTATATCCATAGTATCCATAACTTGTGCTGACATATCTCTATCTGCAACAGAACCACACTCTTGTATGATTCTATCTGCTAATGTACTTTTACCATGATCAATATGGGCTATGATACTAAAATTTCTTATTTTACTTTGCAAACTTTTACCTTCTATTTTACTATTTTATTTTTACTAATAATTTTATCTATATAAATATACTTTGGATTGATTCTTTTGTATATATTCTTTTTATAGTTTTTGCAGTGATTTCTGATGCTGTTAATACTGTAACTTTATCATGATTTTGACTTAAAGGTATTGTATCAGTAATTACTAATTCATCTAATGCACTTTTTTCAATTCTATCATATGCTGGTCCACTTAAAACACCATGTGTACAACATGCCATCACACTTGTAGCACCTTTTGATTTAAGTATATCTGCTGCTTTTGTTAATGTTCCTGCTGTATCAACCATATCATCAAGGATAATTACATCTCTACCTTCAACATCTCCAATGATATTCATAACTTCGCATACATTTGCTTTTTCTCTTTTTTTATCAACGATAACTAAATCATATCCAAGTCTTTCTGCATATCCTCTAGCTCGAGCTACTCCACCAACATCTGGTGATGCGATTATAGGATTTTTAAGATTTTTCTTTTCTATATATTCTACAAATAAAGAAGCACCTACTAAATGATCAACAGGAATATTAAAAAAACCTTGTATTTGAGAAGCATGTAAGTCAATAGTTATAACTCTTTGTACACCAGCTGTTTCCAACATATCAGCTACTAGTTTTGCAGTAATAGGAACTCTTGGTGCTGCTTTTTTATCTTGTCTTGCATATCCAAAGTATGGAATAACAGCATTTATAGTTCCTGCACTACTTCTTTTTAAAGCATCAACGATAATTAATAATTCCATTAAATTATCATTTGCCGGAGCACAAGTAGGCTGAATAATAAATACATCTTTTCCACGAACTGACTCAGTTATATTTACATTTATCTCACCATCACTAAATCTTTTCACTTCAACTTCTGCTAACTCTTTACCTAAAGATTTTGCAACTAAAGCTGCATAATCAGGGTTTGCACTTCCCGCTACTAATATATAATCACTCATGAATTTACCTTTTATTTACTCTATATTTTAGTGATTTTATCCAAAAGTCACTTTAATACTTATTTATCATCTTAATAGTTATATAAACAATAATAAATAAAGATACTTTTATCCATTTTTTTGTACAATCCAAAATGATTAATATAAAAAAAATAATAGAAGCAAAAAATAGACTAGATGGTATAATAAGAGTTACTCCGATAGCGTATGCTCCAATATTAAGTAAACAGCATAAAGCTGACATATATTTAAAAAAAGAGAACTTGCAACTTACTGGTAGTTTTAAACTAAGAGGTGCGTTTAATAAAATCGCAACTTTAAGTGATGAGGAAAGAGCAAAAGGGGTTGTGGCTGCAAGTGCGGGAAACCATGCACAGGGTGTAGCTTTTAGTAGTAAACACTTTAATTCTAATGCAACTATTGTTATGCCTGAAGCTACACCATTAACAAAAGTTAGTGGTGTAAAATCTTATGGTGCAGATGTGATTTTACATGGCTCAAACTATGATGAATCATATAAATATGCTATGCAATATGCACAAGAACACAACAAGTCTTTTGTACATCCATTTGCTGATGATGAAGTTATTGCAGGTCAAGGTACACTTGCATTAGAGATATTTGAAGATATAGAAGATGTTGATATTATTATTGTTCCAATTGGTGGGGGTGGTTTAATATCAGGAATAGCAACTGTTGCAAAAACTTTAAATCCAAACATAAAAATCATTGGTGTAGTTGCAGCTGGCGCTCCTGCTATGAAAGAATCATTTAAAGCTAAAACTCCTATAGACTCAATATCTGTTAAAACAATTGCAGATGGTATAGCAGTAAGAGATACAACACCTAAAATGTTAGACTATGTATTAGACTTAGTTGATGATATTGTTGAAGTAGAAGACAATGAGATAGCTTCTGCAATTTTATTTTTATTAGAGCAACATAAACTTGTGGTTGAAGGTGCTGGTGCAGTTGGCACTGCTGCTGTGATGCATAATAAACTCAATATAGAGGGTAAAAAAGTTGTATTACCTTTAAGTGGTGGTAATATAGATGTAACTATGTTGGCTCAAATTATTGAAAAAGGTCTGGTAAAATCATCAAGAAAGATGAATCTAGTTGTAACACTTATAGATAAACCAGGTAGTTTAAAAGGTTTAACAAATATATTTGAAGAACTAAATGCAAATATTGTACAAATTGATTATGATAGAAATTCAGTTACACTTGATTTTGGAGATGCAAATGTTACAATTGGTCTTGAAACAAAAGGTGTTGAACATCAAAATAATATAAGAGAACAATTATCAGTAAATGGATATAGATTTAAAGAGTTATAAAATTCTTATATAATTTATAAGAATTTTATAATTATTATAATATAATTGCGGAAATAAATATCGACAAAAAGATAAAAATAAAAGGAAGATAGATGGAAGGTAGATTATTTACATTCTTTGGTGCTATTGGTGGACATGGTCAAGAATGGATCATATTGTCACATTTAGCACTTACAGTAATTATTGTAATGTTAGTTGCAAGAGCAGCAGTTAGTAAAATAGAGCTTGTACCAACAGGTTCACAAAATGTAATGGAAGCATACATTAAAGGTGTTGTATCTATAGGTACAGATTCAATGGGTGAAAAAAATGCAAGAATTTTTATGCCACTTATTGCAACTTTAGGTTTTGTAATTTTTATAGCAAATATGATGGGTATTATCCCTGGTTTTGAATCTGTAACAGGAAATATTAACTTTACTTTATCTTTAGCAGTTATCGTATTTGTATACTATATATACTTAGGATTTAAAGAAAATGGTGCGGGTAAATATCTTGGACATATGATGGGTCCAGTTCCTGCACTTGCTCCTTTGATGTTTCCAATTGAAGTTATTTCTCATGTTTCAAGAATTATATCTTTATCATTCAGACTTTTTGGTTCTATCAAAGGTGATGATATGTTCTTAATGGTACTTCTTATGTTAGTACCTTGGATTGCACCATTACCAGGATTTTTCTTCCTATTTGCATTTGGTATATTACAAGCTTTCATTTTCATGATGTTAACATATGTATATATCTCTGGTTCAGTTATGATGCATGAAGAAGAACACTAAAAGAAACTAAATGTTTCTTTTGTGTTCTGAATGAACATTAATAAATACTAAATGTCAAACAACCAAACTAAAAAGGAGGCTTTTAATAAGCCTCCTTTTTTTATATCTTATTTAATAACTGACCCAAAAGAGTTTGGT
Source organism: uncultured Arcobacteraceae bacterium (assembly GCA_965603755.1). GTDB lineage: Bacteria > Campylobacterota > Campylobacteria > Campylobacterales > Arcobacteraceae > JAIOSF01. Next base: position 3,784 of record CBFDEF010000043.1, on the reverse strand, counting down.
AATAGTGTAGATGAATTTAGTCATAATCTAACAAATAGTTTATCTAAACATAGAGTTGATATGGTGTGCTTTAGAGATAAACATAGTCAAAATATTGAAGAGTTAGCAAAAGTTTGTTTACAAATATCAAAACAATTTAATATACCCAAAGTGCTTATAAATTCAAATATTAAACTAGCTTTAAAACTTGGTTTTGATGGAATACATTTAACTTCTAATCAATTTGAAGATATAAAAATATCGAAAGAAAATTCACTATTTACTATTATTAGCTGTCATACACAAGATGAAGTAACTATGGCTAAAAAGCTTGGTACCAATGGGGTTACATACTCCCCTATTTTTTATAAAGAGAATAAAGGTAAACCAAAAGGGATAGAAAGTTTAAAAAATATTGTTGATATATTTCAAGATAATGAATTTAGTATTTTGGCTCTAGGTGGAATAATATCAGACAATGAGATAACCCAAATAAAATCTACAAAAGCCAGAGGCTTTGCCTCTATTAGATACTTTACAAGCTAAATATAAATACTTGCATAGATATAAAATTAGAAATCAAACTCTTCTGTTATCTCATCCATTTGAAATGCTGTAAAATGCTCTTGTACATATCCTAAATAAAGTTTTTCTTCAAAAAATAGTTTAACCAAATCTTTATCTAAATCTTTATTCTTTACCATACTATTAAATATTCTTGCTATTTGATTAAGTGTGTTTGCATCACGATATGGTCTATCAACTGCACTTAATGCTTCAAATATATCTGCAATTGCTAGTATTTTATCTTGTATTGTTAACTCTTGATCCATTAATTCATACGCAGCATACCCTCTACCATCAACAGTAATATGATGAGATCCTGCTATTTTTGGTACATTAGAATATTTTTTTGGAAAAGGAACCTCTTTTAACATATTGTATGTAATTATCACATGATTATTGATAATCTCCCTATCCTCTTTTGTTAAAGTACCTTTTCTTATAGATAAATGATATAACTCATCTTTTGTAAAAAGTTCTGGGTATCTTTTAGAAACTTCATCCAGTTGCTCTAAATTTGCATCACTCATAAAGCTATTTCCTAAATTTATTTTTTTAATAAATTCAAAATCTACTTCAACTTGTAACAACTTATTTACTTTATCACTGTCGCTTATTTTATTTTTTAAATACAATATCTCAATATCTTTTTTAACTAACTCAAACTTTAACTAAATTGATTCTATTCTATCATAAATCGCTTCTAACTTTGTTCTCTTATCAACAATATGTACAGGTGTTGATATTTTCCCAATATCATGAAGTAAAGCAGCTAATTTTATCTCTTCAAGTTCATTAGAATTAAAAGATATATCATTAAATGTCGTGTTGTTATTATTTACACCATTTGCAATAATTTCTGTTAATTTTGCTACATTATCAATATGTTTTGCTGTATATGAAGATTTAGCACTAAGTGCTGAACCAATTGATTTTATTAAAGAATAAAGTAAAGCTTCTAGATCATCAACTAATTTATTGTTTTCAAGCATCATTGATGCCTGTGATGCCATTGATGTAATTAGTGATTCATCACTACTATTAAAAGAGACTACATTGTTATTTTCATCAAGTTTATTAATAAGCTGAATAACACCAACAAGTTCATTTTCACGATTTCTCATAGGGATAACTAGCATTGAAGTTGTTTTATAATCATTGTTTAGATCAAAATTTTTAGCTCCACTAAAATCAAAAGTTTCAGATTGATAAATATCATTTATATTTACGAGTTTATCTTTTATTGCACAAACTACTGCGACATTTTTTTGATTTATTGTTTTGTCATTATTGTAAATATTTAAAGCTGGCCAAGCTATATCACCTTTTGTTCCACCCTCTTGTATATCTAAAGAGTTATTTAATACAATTTTAAATTCTAAATTATCTTCTTGCTTATTAAAAAGATATAAAGTTCCACCATCTGCATTTGATAGATCCTTTGCACCTAAAAGTATAATCTCTAATAACTTTTGATGATCCTTTTGAGTTGAGATTTGATAGCCTATATCAATTAATTTTTTATTTGCTTCTACTAAAAAATTAAATTTATTAGTTTTAATCTCCTCCTCTTTTTTAATAGCTACAATTTTATCTATTTTTTGAATAATATCTGCAATTGATGTTGGCTTAACAATATAACCAGCTACATTCAATTCTATTGCATTTTGATAATATTCTAACTCTTTATGCGCACTCATAATAACAGCAGGGACATTTTTATCTAACTCTTGTATCTTTGTTAACATATCCAAACCATTTAAGTTTGGCATATTGATATCAGTAAAAATCAAATCAATATGATTTTCATTAAATTTTGTTACACCAACTTTACCGTCTCTAGCATATACAATTTTATCAAAAAACTTTTTCAATATCGGCATTGCTGCACTTACAATTTTTTCATCATCTTCTACATATAGTAATGTTAGTTTTTTTGTATACTGCGTAAGATTCTTTAAATATTCACTAGTCAACAGATTTCCTTAAATCATTTTTTGCGTTATTATACAATAAAATTATGTATCTGTGACAAAGATTACAAAGAAATTACAAAATTCCAAATATTTTTTCTCTTTTTAGAATATTATTAGCCCAAATGATATGAACACTTGGTTCACACATCTTATCTTGAAATCTAAATATTGCACTATTTTCATCATTTAAAATCTCTTTTGCTTCATTAAGTTCGTCTATTGAAATTTTATAACACTCATTTACAATATAAGCTTGAGTCGGATGTATAACAGTTTTTCCAACAAACCCCTCTTTTATATCTCTTATAACTTCTGTTTTAAATATATCTTTATGATTTAAACAGTTATAAACTGGTGCAGTGATATTAAAACCATATGGTTTAAAAATACTAAATAAGGATGCAAATACTTTTGAGGCTATATGAAAATCATGGATAGAGTCTTCACATGATTTTTTAAGTCCTAAAGTTTTAAACATATCTTCCCCTCCAATACGAAGAGTTAAAATAGTATGTTTTGTTTTAGTTAATAGATATGTTCTTATAAGTTTTAACTTCTCATCATCAAACATATCAACACTTTCAATAACTGGCATGATATAATACTTTTGGGATATTTCATTTAAAACATTATAATATCTTTCCATATTTGATGTTCCAAATTTAGCTAAAGCAAATCCATCTATTTTTTCAATATTTTCTAACTTTAGAATATCATTTAAGTTTTCAACATTATTTGGTCTTATAAACACTTTTATATTTGATTGTTTATAGTTTAGCAACATTGATTGAATATTTTTCATTGCAAACTCTATTTCGGAATCTTTTATTGCATCTTCTAAGCAAAAGACAACAGACTTTAACTTATCAAATTTTTCTCCGTTTGCAATAGCTAAAATATGTTTACTAGTAGCAGGTGTGTATAGTGTTCCACCTAACTCTATAAAGTCAAATTCTCTTTTATCTTCCATAATTAAATCTTTTTTACTTTTTCAATCTCATCACGAAGTCGAATTGCCTCTTCAAAGTTTAAATCTTTTGCAGCTTGACTCATCTGTTTATTTAATTCTATTAACATTTTTTTACGCTCTGAAGCTGGCATTTTATCCATTTTTTCAAGTTTTAATGCTACCTCATCATACTCTTCCATTTTTAAATCTTCATCAAGTTTTCTAATTGTAGTAGTTGGTGTGATACCATGCTCTTTATTATAAGCTTCCTGTATCTTTCTTCTATCATTAGTAGTATCAATTGCAAACTTCATAG
>CBFDEF010000042.1:0-14164 GCA_965603755.1 uncultured Arcobacteraceae bacterium | reverse complement strand
AAACTATACAAACTCAAAGAAAAATTTATAAAGAATTTTTGGCTATTTATCTAAGCAATCCATCTGAAGAGATTATAGCATATCATTTAAAATTAAAAGAAAAATACTCTTTAATCTTATTAGATATTTTAAATAGCGCGATAGAAAATGGTGAAATATCAGAAATTGCGATAGAGTTTATTCCAAGTTTATTTGCAACAATAGAGGGCTTTTTTATTACAAAAGAGAATAGTAAAAAGCAGATTATAGATTATATTGATAATCTATTTATACTTTTAAAAAAATAATAAGTACAAAGGGATATTAAATGAAAAAAAAATTACTAATATTAACTTGTCCACTTTTTTTGTTTGCTCAAACAATTGATTTTGAAACATCATTGACTCAAACATTAAAGATGAATAAAGGGCTAAAAGCTAAACAACTTGAGATAGAAACATCAAAGTTAGATTTAAAAGAGGCAAAAGGTTATAACTATGGTAGTTTAATCTTTAATGAAAATATATCAAGAACTAATAATGCGGGATATGTTTTTGGAATGAAAATGGCATCAAAAGAAGCTACATTTGGTGATTTTGGTTTTAGTGAATTTGATATGTCTGGAGCAACAAATCCACTACCTGTTGCACCTAATGATTTAAACAACCCAAAAACAAGAACAAACTATGAAACAAAAGTAACATACAAAGTACCTTTATTTACAGGTTTTAAACTTGAAAATGGAAAGAAGATGGCAAAGTTACAAATTTTGGCAAAAACTGCAAAATATACATTTGATAAAAAACAATTAGGTTTAGAGGTACTTAAAGCTTATAATGGTGCAGTTGCATCAAAAGAGTTTATAAGAGCAACCCAAAAAGCAAAAGAGGCTACAAGTTCATTTGTAACTTTTGCAAGTGAGTTATACAATGAGGGCTTAGTAACTTCAATAGATGTAAAACAAGCACAAGTTTATGATATGGGTGTAGATTCAAAAATGATTGAGGCTCAAAATAGATATGATTTAGCTATATCATATTTAAAGTTTTTAACATCAAATGATTCTATTACAGATGTTAATAGTTTTAAATCAATAAATATAGATACAACATCACTAAAAACTTTACAAACTCAAGCTAACACAAATAGAGATGATTTTTCTTGGATGAAATACAATGTAAATACAATGAAAACAAAAATAGATTTTGAAGCTTCAGATAACTACCCAACAATTGGTGCACAAATTGAGTACGGATATAATGATGATAGTTTTAATAATATAAACAATGAGCACGATTACTATATGGGAGCAGTTGGATTATCTTATACTTTATTTGATGGTTCAATAAGTTCAGCAAAAAAGCAAAAAGCAAAAATAGAATATAACAAAACTAAATTTTATTTGGATTATATGAAAGATGGTATAAAGCTTGAAGTTGAAAAAAATATGTTGACACTTCAGTCAAAACAAAAGATATTTATCCAAAAAGAAAAAGCAAATAATTTAGCTTCTGAGGTTTTAGAACAATCTCAAGAGATGTATAAAAATCATTTAATAAATATGAGCAATTTACTTATGCAACAAGCAAATCAACAAAGAGCAAATGCAGAAATGATTTTATCAAAATATGAAGAGACATTAGCAGCAGGAGTTCTAAAAATATCTTTAGGACAATCTCTAATAAACAATAAGGAAAAATAAGATGATACAAAAATTTACAATTAGATTAATATTAGCAATAGTAGTTATGGCAAATATATCATATGCTAAAACAATTGAATTAAGTTCAACAGTTATCTCAGATAATGAAAAATATATCACAAGTAGATTTATGGGATTTATAAAAAGTGTAAATGTAGTAGAGGGTGATATTGTAAAAAAAGGTCAACTCCTTTATGAAATAGATTCTACAGAGATTGATAGTAAAAAACAACAAGCACTTTTAGGTGTTCAGATGTATGAAAATCAGTATCTTACAATGAAAAGAAACTATGAAAGATTTAAAAGACTTTTAGAAAAAGGCCTTGTGTCAAAGTTTGAAGTTGAGCAATTACAATTAGGTACAGAAAATCTTGGTGATATGGTAAAAATAAGTAAAGCACAAGTTAAAGAGGTAGAAAATCAGTATAGATATTTAAAAATATTAGCTCCAAACAATGGTGTAATTATTAAAAAAACTATAAAAGCAGGGGAGATGGCGATACCTGGTATGCCAGCACTTGTTTTATCTGATTTAAGTTCTTTAAAAATTAAAACAGAAGTTAGTGAAGGTGATTTAAAAAATGTATTTGTAGGGCAAAAAGCAAATATCTCTATTCCATCATTGAATTTAAATACAACAGGAAAAATATCTGCAATAATACCAAGTTCTAATCCTATGACACATACATTTACTATTAAGTTATCATTTGAAAAAAATAAAAATGTTTATCCTGGTATGTATGCTAAAGTATTCATAGAAATAAAATAAGGGATTGATATGTGTAATGAAGATGATAACAATATGAATATTGCAGGAAAATTAGCTAAAGGGTTTATACAACATCCGCTTACTGTTGTTTTAGCTATATTTATTTTGGCAGTTGGGTATATGGCACTAAACTTAACTCCAAGAGAGGAAAATCCTCAGATTAAAGTGGCCGGTGGTGCTGTTATAGTTCCAATGCCTGGTGCTTCTGCTGCTGAAATACAAAAAGTTATAGTAGAACCTTTAGAGCGAAAAATTAGAGCAATTAAAGGTATAGAAAATATTTTTTCAATAGCTAAAGAATCAGTAGCTATTATTCAAGTTCAATACTATATAGGTCAAGATAAAGCCGAATCGGATCTAAAACTATATGATCAAGTTATGAGAAATATGGATATGATGCCACAAGGTGCAATGCAACCTATAATTAAAACTATGGATATAGATACGGATATTCCAGTTGCTACAATTGCATTTTATGCTAAGGGTGATAATATATCTCAAACAGATCTTTATAAAAGAATTAGTAAATTGGGTCATGAGATAAATAAGATTGAAAATGTAGCTGTTGTAGATTTAAAAGGTGAAAAAAAAGAGCAGTACAATGTTGAGGTAGATTTAGGAAAACTATCAGGTTACCATTTATCTTTAGGACAAATCATGGAGTCTATCCAAGGTTTATCTTTTGAACTTCCTGATGCAAAAGGTAGAACCGCTACAAATGAGATAGTTATGTTTGGAATTGAGAGTGCCATTGAAAGTGAAGATGATCTAAATAATATTTTAGTAGCTTCTTATATGGGAAGTGCAATATATTTAAAAGATGTTGCACAGGTAACAAAAAGTTATGATATTCAAAACTTAAAAAGTGCATATCTTTATACACCAAATAGTGATGGTGTGCCGCAAACAACTTTAACTATATCTAAACTAAAAGGTGCAAATACAGTTGTAATAAACAATAAAATATTTGCATATCTTGAAAATATTAAAGATGAATTAGAAAAAGAAAATATAGGTTATGTTATCACTAGAGATGATGGATTTACAGCAAATCATGCTGTAAATGAACTTATGTTTCACCTTTTAATATCTATAGTTATTATTGCTATCTTACTTGTATTTACTTTAGGATTAAAAGAGGCAATTATAGTATCATTAACTGTTCCTATGATTTTGGCACTTACACTTTTTGTAGGTTTTTTAATGGGGGAAACTATAAATAGAATTACACTTTTTGCTCTATTACTATCTCTTGGATTGTTAGTTGATGCGGCTATTATTGTAATTGAAAATATACATAGACATCTACATAGTCACGATAGTAAAGATAAAACAGTAAAAGAGATTGCAATAGAAGCTACAAATGAGATAGGAAATCCTACAAATATTGCAACTTTAGCTATTGTTATGACATTTATCCCTATGTTTTTTGTGGGTGGCATGATGGGGCAATTTATGCATCCATTGCCTGTATTTGTACCTATTGCATTGTTGATGTCTTTAGTTGTGGCTTATATATTTACACCTTATTTAGTAAATAAAATGTTAAAGAAGGAGCATTAATATGAGTACACATAAACCAAAGATAGTGAATAGCGGTCGTAAAGCGAATCTTCCTCGAAATAAATTAGAATCTACTATACATGCTATTTTAGAGAGTCGAGGAAAAAGAGTTTTTGTATTACTTACTACTCTATTTCTTTTTGCCTTTTCTGTGTATTTGATACCTTTAGAGGTTGTAAAAGCAAAAATGCTTCCGGGGAAAGATAGTGATACATTTTCTATCTATGTAGATCTACCTGAGGGTTCGTCTATTACACAAACTAAAGAGGTAACTACTTGTATCGCTAAAAAACTTCAAAAAGAGGATGTTATTACATCTATATCTGTATTTTTAGGGGAAGGATTACCTTTAGATTTTGCAGGGATGGTAAAAGGTAGTGCTTTAAAAGATGGTGAAAATGTATCTGAAATAATGGTGAATATAAAAAGAGCAGAACATAGAGAGGAACAAAGTTACAATCTTATCCATAGAATTAGACCTCTTCTACAAACTGCTTGTAGTATGAACGGTGCAAATATTAAATTTACAGAACTGCCATCAGGACCACCTGTTTTAGCAGATGTGGTTGCAGAAGTTTATGGTGGAGATAGTTTTAACAATAGACTAAAAGTTTCACATAAAATAGCAGAGGTATTTAAAAAACAAAAAACTTTAGTAGATGTTGATGTACTTGCCGATCAAGCATACAAAAAATATAGTTTAATTTTAAATAACAATAAAGTTTTAAGAAGTGAAGTAAGCTTATCTCAAGTTAAAAAAATACTTTTTCTTGCGTTTGAGGGGATGAATATAGGTGTAGTAAATGAAGAGAATGCACAAAATCAAATACCTATATTTTTAAGACTTGATAATAGTAGAATTTTTAATAGCAATAATAAAGATGCGATACTAAGTAAGCTATCAAATTTAAAACTTATGAACAAAAAAGGTATGATGATACCTTTAAGTGAATTTGTTACAATCAAAGAGCAACTTCAAGAGCCAACACTTACATCAAAAAACTTAAAACATATGATAAATGTAATTGCTCAAACAGATATGGAAAGTCAAATTTATCCACTTTTAGATTCAAGAACATATATACTTGAAAACTTCACAAATGATTATGAAGTAATAAAAACTAATATGTTAAATCTATCTTTAAAAGATAAAAAAACAGGAGAGGTTTTTAATATTGTTTTTGATGGAGAGTTAAAAGTCACTATTGATACATTTATAGAGTTAGGTGGTGCATTTATAGGTGCCTTAGTTTTAATCTTCCTTCTTATGGTAATTTACTATAAAAACTTTGCATTAGCTGGTGCTATTGTTCTTGGTAGTTTTGTATCTATTATTGGTGTTATTTTTGGTCATTTCGTTATGGATTTAATAACGCAAGATACATTTTATTTAACAGCTACCTCTCTTATTGGATTTATCGCTCTTATTGGGATAAATTCAAGAAATTCATTACTTATTATAGATTTTGCAATGCAACTAATGGAAGAAAAAGGATTTAATGCAAGTAAGGCAATTGCAGTTGCAACTGCAACACGGGCAAAGCCAATTTTATTAACAGTGCTTGCAATTGTGTTTGCAAGTAGTTTACTTGCAGGTGATGCAGTATTTGGGGGACTGGGAGTCGCACTTATTGGTGGTACTTTAATAGCTTATTTGGTTTCACTATTTTTTGTACCAGTTACAATTTTAAATAGTTTAAAAAAAATGGAAAATAAAATATAAATATATTTTAGATATAATACGAAAAAAAGGAGATAAAATGAAAAAGTTTTTAATGCTTATGATGTTTGTTTCACTTTCAATGGTGAGTACTGGTTGTGCTACATGGGAAGGTGTAAAACAAGACAGTGGAGAAGCTTGGGATTCAACAAAAGATGCAATTCATGAAGCAACAGAATAGACAATAGTTTATTCAGCTAATAATAGTTTTATTAAGCCCATTTTATAAATCAAATTACAAGGCAAGGTGTGATAAAATAATTATAAATTAATTATATTTTATAAAATGGATGCTTAATGATTGTTAATATAACTTTACCTGATACTTCGTACGATATTACTATAGATAAACTTCACACAATTACTTTAAATAAAAGAGTTGTTGTTGTAACAAACCCAACTATTTCAAAACTGCATTTAGATTATTTAACTTCAAAATTAGATATTAAAGATTTAAGTATCTGTGAGATACCTGACGGGGAACAATATAAAACACTTAATACAATTGAAAATATACTTGAACATTGTTTTGAACATAAATTAAATAGAAGTTCAGTTCTTATAGCTTTCGGTGGTGGAGTAATTGGGGATATGACTGGTTTTGCAGCCTCTCTATATCAAAGAGGGATAGATTTTATACAGATACCTACAACACTTTTATCTCAAGTTGATGCAAGTGTTGGTGGAAAAACTGGTGTAAATAATAAATTTGGTAAAAATTTAATTGGTGCATTTCATCAACCAATCGCAGTAAATATCGATCCGTATTTTTTAACAACATTACCAAAAAGAGAGTTTGGTGCTGGTGTTGCAGAGATTGTAAAAATGGCAGTTTGTTTTAATAAAGAGTTTTTTGAATGGCTTGAAAAGCATGATTTATACGACCCAGAAAATATAAAAGTAGCAATTAAAAAATCTGTTGAAACAAAAGCTTGGGTAGTATCTCAAGATGAGAAAGAGAAAGGGTTAAGAGCAGCACTTAATTATGGACATACTTTTGGACATGTAGTTGAAAATGAAACAAATTATGATACATATTTACATGGAGAAGCTGTTGGTATTGGTATGATGATGGCAAATAATGTTTCAGTAAAACTTGGACTAATGAGCCTAGATGATGCAACAAGAGTAAGAAATATTTTAGAAAAATATGAAATTCCTACAACATATGCTATTAAAGATATTGAAGATTTTTATGAACATTTCTTTTTAGATAAAAAAAGTTTAGATAATAAAATCAAATTTATTTTAGCAGTGGGTATTGGAGATTGTAAAATAACTGATGAAGTTTCTAAAGAAGATGTATTAGATATTTTAAAGGATTTTTAATGAAACTTTTTATAAATATTATATTTTTTTCAATTTTAAGTGTAACACAATTATGGGCAATTACAGATAATGAAAAAGAGCAATTAATAGATCTTCAAGAGCAGCTAATTGATATTAATGAAAATTTAGATGATAATATTTGGATTACAAGATATAACAACTATCTTACATATAGAAAAATAGAAAAAGAGCTTGTAACAATAAGAAAAGATGCTAAAAAATATGCTAGATGGAAAGGTGAAAAATACAAAGAACTTTCTTATCAATTATACAATAAAATTAAAATAAAAGAGAATGAGCTTGAATTAATAAGTGAATATAAAGATTCTCCAATAGGAAAAAGAATTAAACCAGAAGCTATTACAAAAGCACCAGACATTACAAATCCATTTATTATAATAGAAGCACTATCATATATTCAACTTTTAAAAGAAAATATTTCTAACTATAAAGATGTAAATACAGAGTTAGGAGATGTTTTAGAAAAAATTCAAACTAAAATATCTATTTTAGAAAATATTAACAAGTTAGATAAAAATCAAATAGAGAAGAATAAAAAAGAGTTAGATAAGTTAAAATTAGAGTTGAAAAACTTTGTTATGGTTGTTGATATTGTATCAACTACTTATGAGGTTTATGATAGGAAAATTATACAAATTGTACAAGAGGTACATGATACAATCTCTAGTGAGATAGGTAGAACTATAAAGCTTTCACTTATAGTTTTCGTTTTTATACTTATCTCTTTTGGAATAAAAATTGCTTTAAAGAAATATATACAGGATGATGATAGACAATATACAACAAATAAGTTGATCAATTTTATATCAATTATTATAGTTATATTTATAATTTTATTTTCATATATTGATAACGCATCATACTTAGTAACTATTCTTGGGTTTGCGTCTGCTGGTATTGCTATTGCATTAAAAGATTGGTTTATGTCAATGTTTGGTTGGATGGCGATTATGACAAGTGGTGCAATTAGTGTTGGTGATAGAATTAAAGTTACAAGAGATGGAACAGAGGTTGTTGGAGATGTTTTAGATATATCATTATTTAAAATAGCAATCAGGGAAGATGTAACGATGACATCATATAGAACAAATAGAAGAAGTGGTAGAGTCTTTTTTATACCAAATAATTATATTTTCACAGATGTTATATCAAACTATACTTTTGATGGTTTAAGAACAGTTTGGGATGGTATTGATATGTATATTACATTTGATTCAAATCATAAAAAAGCGGTAGAATTAGCTAAAGCTATTGTTACTCAGCATGCTAGAGGTTATACAGATTTAACTAAAAAAAGACTTCAAAAAATGAGAAAAAAATATGTTTTAAGAAGTGCAAATCCAGAGCCTAGAATATTCTCAATGATTGAACCGTACGGTATAGTTATATCAAGTTGGTATTATACAAATTCACATGCTACATTAGCTTTAAGAAGTACAATTAGTATGGAGATTCTAGAAGCATTTAAAGCAGCTGATGATATTCAAATTGCATACCCTACACAAACATTAAGGGTATCAAATAATACGCAAGTTGAAGCTGAAAATTTATTGCCTGGAAGCGGAAGTGCTAGTGGATTATTTGATCCACCAGCGAATGGATAAACTTTTAATGGTAGAAACTAATATGAAAAAAGAGAAAGTATTTTTTAAAACATTTGGGTGTAGAACAAATGTTTTTGATACTCAAGTTATGATGAATAAACTAAAAGATTTTGAAATAACTATGAATGAAAATGAAGCTTCAATTGTAGTAATAAATTCATGTACAGTTACAAATAGTGCAGATAGTACAGCCAGAAGTTATATAAACTCTTTGAAAAAATTACCTTTAAATCCAAGAGTAATATTTACAGGTTGTGGAGTATGGACAAAAGGTGAGGGGTTATTTAAAGATAAAAAAATAGATGCACTTTTTGGACATAGTGAAAAAGAGAAAATTAATACACTTTTAAAAGATAATAGTAGATTTTTTGAAGCTGGTGATTTAAAACATATTGATGATACTATTATTGAAAAGATGATAGGTAAAAGTAGGGCATTTGTAAAGATTCAGGAAGGGTGTGATTATAGATGTAGTTACTGTATTATCCCTTTTGTTCGCGGCGATTCACGAAGCTATGATGAGGATAAAATATTAAATCAAATTTCAGTATTAGCAAGTAATGGATTTGGAGAGTTTATCTTAACTGGTACAAATGTAGGATCATTCGGAAAAGAGCATGGATTAGTAACAAAAAAAGATAAACTAGCTCAACTTCTTAAAAAGATATCTATGATAAGAGGTGTTCGTAGAATCCGACTGGGAAGCGTTGAACCCATGCAAATAACAGATGAATTTAAAGAGATTTTAACTGAACCTTGGATGGGAAAACATCTTCATATAGCATTGCAACATACATCAAAAGAGATGTTAAATACAATGAATAGAAGAAATAAAGTTAAAACAGATTTAGAACTTTTTGAACTTTTATCATCTAAAGGTTATGCTCTTGGAACTGATTTTATCGTTGGTCACCCTGGTGAGACTGAACAGTATTGGCAGGATGCTATGGAAAATTTAGATAGATTTCCACTTACACATGTACATAGTTTTACATACTCAAAAAGAGATGGTACACCATCTAGTACAATGCCAAATCAAGTAGATGGAAATATTGCCAAAGAAAGATTAAAAGAGTTAGATTATAGAATAAAAGAAAAAAATAGAATATTTAGAGAAAAAAAACAGCCCTTAGATATATTAATAGAATCTGTAAAAGATGATATTTATACTGGATATGATCAGTTTTTTAATCAAGTTGAAATAAAAAGTGATACAAATTTAGTTGGAGACTGGATAAATATTGATGATTATGAAGTAAAGGATAAATGTAATGTTTCAAACTTCTAAAAATAAAAAAGATGATCAAAGAAGTAAAATAGATAAAAACTTAAGAATGATGAGTTTATCAGGAATTGTTCTTATTGCTTTATTTATTTATACTATTATTAAAAGTGATAATGTAATACATGGAGATGGTTATTATGTGGGAATAGGGTTTTTATTTATACTTTTAATGCTTACATTTGCTTTGCAAAAATATAAAGATAAAATAAGAGCAATGGTACCTCAAAATAAGTTTCAAGATGAGTTAAATAATATATCTGAAAATGACACTTCAAATATAAAAGAATCAGTTCATCAAGAAGCAACCTATTCTTCAATTGAAGCTATAAACTCTAATATAACATTTAAAGATGTTGCTGGAATTAAAGATGTAAAAGCAGAATTAGAAGAGGTGGTAGACTTCTTAAATAATCCAAAAAAATATCAAAAATATGGAGTATCTTTACCAAAAGGTGTTCTTTTAGTTGGACCTCCAGGAGTTGGAAAAACATTAATTGCAAAAGCAGTTGCAGGTGAAGCAGATGTACCATTTTTTTACCAAAGTGGCGCAAGTTTTGTACATATCTATGTTGGTATGGGTGCAAAAAGGGTTAGAGAACTTTTTACTATTGCAAAATCACAAGCACCATCAATTATTTTTATAGATGAGATTGATGCTGTAGGAAAATCAAGAGGTATTGGTGGAAATGATGAGAGGGAAGCAACATTAAATGAACTTTTAACTCAAATGGATGGTTTTGATTCTAAAAGTGGAGTGATGGTTATTGCTGCTACAAATAAAATTGAAGTTTTAGATGAAGCATTATTAAGAGCAGGAAGATTTGATAGAAGAGTATTTTTAGGTTTACCATGTGTAAATGATAGATATGACATTTTAAAATTATATTTAAAAGATAAAAAATCAAATATTGATTTAGATAAATTGGCATTAGATACAAGTGGATTTAGTAGTTCTGCATTATCTACTTTGGTAAATGAATCATTACTTCATATGATTAAAAGAGATGGAACAAGTTTATTAGATGTTGATATAGAATTTGCCAAACAAAAAGTACAGTTTGGTAAAAAACAGATAAGAATATTAAACCAAGAGCAAAAAGATATTTTAGCTACATATCAAGCGGGTAAAGCATTTATTACAAAGTCAAAAGTTAATTTATTAGATACAGGGATAACCCAAGAAGATTTAGTATATCCATCAAAAACAGAACTTGAAAATCAGATAAAAAACTATCTTGCAGGTATAGTGACACTTGAAGTTATTAAAAATGAACCATATGTTGTATTTGAAGAGGAGCTTGAAATTGCTTATAGTATAGCTAAAGATATGGTTGATATTTATAAAATGGAAAACGATATAAATAGTATTATCTCAAGATTAAAAGATGATTTAAAAAGTGAAGTTTTAGTTAATATTGACGAAATAAAAAAAATCAAAACTATATTATTAAAGGATGAAGTAGTTGTATTTTAATGGATTTTGTTTAGATAATGAGAGTGAACTATTTAAAGAGTATATAATAGAAAATGATTATACTCTTAGCGGTTTTAGTTATGGTGCTATAAAAGCTTTAGAGTTTGCATTAGGTAGTTCGGCAATGGATATTAGAATTGATTTAGTACAACTATTTTCACCATCTTTTTTTAATGATAAAGATGAAAAATATAAAAGAATGCAGTTAATGTACTTTAAAAAAGATAGTAAAATATATTGTGATAATTTTTTAAAGAATAGTGGTTTTGAGCAAGAACAATCAAAACAATATTTTACAATGGGCAAATATGAAGAGTTAGATGAGTTGTTAAACTATAAATGGGATCAAAATAAATTACAAATGTTGATAAATAATGGGACTAAAGTAGAGGTATATTTAGGTGAAAATGACAATATAATTGATTCCCAAAAAGCATTAGAATTTTTTGTAAATTTCTCTGATGTATATTTTATAAAAAATAAAGGACATATTCTATGAAGAAAGCAAAAATTGGTATTATAACTGTTAGTGATAGAGCTAGCGCAGGTGTTTATGAAGATATAAGTGGAAAAGCTATTATTGATACTTTGAACGATTATTTAGTATCACCTTGGGAAGAGGTATATAAAGTTATACCAGATGAACAAGATGTTATTGAACAAACTATGAAGGATATGGTTGATACTGATGGATGTAGTTTGGTTGTTACTACTGGTGGAACTGGACCAGCTAAAAGAGATGTAACACCAGAAGCTACAGAAGCAGTGTGTGACAGGATGATGCCAGGATTTGGTGAGTTAATGAGACAAGAATCACTAAAGTTTGTTCCAACAGCTATTTTATCAAGACAAACAGCAGGGTTACGAGGCAGCTCTCTTATTCTAAACCTTCCAGGCAAACCAAAATCTATAAGAGAGTGTCTTGATGCAGTTTTTCCAGCAATACCATATTGTTTAGATTTAATGGAACAACCATTTTTAGAGTGTGATGAATCTGTAATAAAGCCTTTTCGACCTAAAAGCAAGTAAAAAATAATTTAATATACACTAGAACATGTTAAAAACAAAAAAATTACTAACAATATAACATAACGACGATTTTCATGTCGTTGTTAATTAATACAAAAAGCGTAAAACTTCCAAATTTATACCATAGTATACTAGACAAAATCTTTTATTTTTCATAGAATATATCATAAAATTTAGTATTAGGAAAACATTATGGCAGATTATAACGAAGCTCTTGGACAAAACATTCAAAATGATATAGAAGCAGAAGAAGATCAGGTTACTAAGCATGGTGGAGTAAATGTTTCGGTTGATGATTTCTTAACAGGTGGTTCTATAGAATTAGATGATGAATCATTTAGAAACTCTTCTATTGAAGAGGAAACTATTACTAAGGTAGATAGTGCTATTGAAGATGTTACTTTTCTTTCATCTATGAGTGATGATGTTGCAATAAATGAAGATATTGATGTTAGGCAGCTTAGTGATATAGAGATGTTAAGTTCAGCTGATACAGATGTTGTAATTGAACAAGATAGAGAACTAAATATTGATAGTTTATCACAAGATATAACGCCTGACGAAGAAGGAGAAGTTGTTGCTGGTGCGGTTGTGACAATTGATCCAACACTAGATACAGAAGATATTGCTAGAGCGGCAGAGGCTGGAGAAACACTTACATTAACAGGAACAGTTGATGGTGATGTTCAAGCGGGTGATGAAGTTACATTAGTTATTAATGATATAGAATATATTGCTGTAATTAATGAAGATGGTACTTTTAGTGTAGATGTTAGTGCTACTGATATTGCTGCAGAAGGTGATTATACAACAGTAATTGCAACAGTTACTACAACTATTACACTTACAGACATTGATACAACAGGTTCTGCAATATCTGATATAGTTGACACATCTGATTCTACAGTAGAGGATACAACACCAGAAGACACAATAGATGAAGTTGCAGAAGATACAGCACCAGAAGAAACAACTGATGAAGTAGTAGAAGATACAACACCAGAAGACACAATAGATGCAGTTGCAGAAGATACTATTCCAGAGGAAACAACAGATGCTGTGGCAGAAAATACACTAGATGATGTAGTTATAACACCTGCAACTTCAGAATCCACAACTGTTGAGTTAGTAAATATACCTGCAAGTGAAGAGCAAACAATAGAAGAAATTGTGAATGTAGAAGCATCAGATGAAGAAACAATAGAAGAAGTTGTGAATGTAGAAGCGTCTGATGAACAAACAACAGCGGAAGATACAACAGATGCAGTAGCAGAAGAGACAGCAGATGTAGTAAATGCAGACGCAGTAGCAGAAGATACAACAGCCGAAGAGACAGCAGACGCAGTTGCAGAAGAAACATCTCCAGAAGAAACAACAGATGCAGTAGCAGAAGAAACATCTCCAGAAGAAACAACAGATGCAGTAGCGGAAGATACAACAGCGGAAGATACAGTTGATGCAGTAGCAGAAGATACAACAGATGACGTAGTAACAACTCCAGCATCTGATGAAGCTACAACTCCAGAAGTAACAAATGTTCCAGCAAGTGATGAATCAACAACAGATGCAGTAGTAAATACTCCAGCAAGCCCTGAAGATACAACACCAAAAACTGTAAATGTAGAAGCAAGCCCTGAAGCTACAACAGCAGAAGATACAACAGATGCAGTAGCAGAAGAGACTGCAGAT
>CBFDEF010000041.1:0-14296 GCA_965603755.1 uncultured Arcobacteraceae bacterium | reverse complement strand
TAGTAAATGTAATAGAAAGTGATGAACAAACAACAGAAGCAGTGGTAAATGTAGAAGCAAGTGATGAATCAACAACAGATGAAGATAGTGAAATTACAGATATTATTATAGAGGATGAAGAGGTTGTTATTGATTTAGACTCTTTAATTGAAGAAAATACAATTAACGATGAAAGCTTAGTATTTGGTGAAGATATTGGAGAGATAGATGTCTCTGATGTTATGAATATCTCAGAGGATGAAAATATGCTTGATGTATTTGTAAGTAGTGAAGAACCTGCAGCACTAGATGAAAATATAGATATACCAGAAAGTATAGATGTTGTAGATACATCGTTTGAAGGGCTAGGTACAACAGTAAACCTAGATGAAGTACAAATGATTTTAGATACAACAGTTCAAGTAGACCAATCTTAATTGGTCTGCTTTTATGCAGGATTAATCTATCATTTATTATCTTTGTGATACTATTTATATAGCTTAAATAATAAATAACATTAGAGAGATTAAAATGAAAAATATAAAAGAAGCAGTTATCTCTTTAGATATAATGCCTCAAAAAACTTACGACAAATTTACAAAATTTGCAAAACTGCAGAATGCTTCTCCAGATCTAATCTGGAAGCATTATCCTTCTACTGGTTTAAATAATTATGATCCAAAAAATATGGTATTAGAAGCATCAATTATTGAAACTTATTTACTTGTTAATTATCTTAAAGAAAATAATATAAAAGCAAGGTTTTGGTATAACAATCCCCTATTTATCCATAATGATGATTTATATAGAATAAAAGGTAAAGAGATAATTAAAGAATCTATTGAAAATTTATATTACGTATCTCTTAGAGAGTCACTTTCTCATCCTTTTTTTAGAATTTTAAAAATTATATTACAAAATAAAGGTGGAGATTTGGTTAAACCAAATATTCAGACAATGGAAAATGCTGGTTGTATGAATAAGTTTTATGCAAAAAGGGAGCTTTATAATAATAGAGAAAAATATCTAGGTGATGTAATAATACCATTTAATATAACACAAAGAGATCATGAAGTTTTTATGAAATATGTTCAGGAAAACTTAGGTGATAAAATTGTATTAAAAAAAGATTGTGTACAAGAGGGAAAGGGTGTTATTTTTAAGGATCTCAGCCGAGAGAATCAGATGGAAAGTATTTCAAAAATTCTTAATTCTCACAAATCAAAAGATAGAGAAGTATTAATATCTTCTGCTTATGAGATTGAGCGTGAGTACAGATGTTATTTTACAAAACATAATGGAGTTAAAACTGTATATTCAATAAAGCAAAGGGTTAATTCAGAGGATATAGATGTATATGATAAAGATGATATTACAATATATAAAAATATTTCAGTAAAATGGCATGAGGTCAAAACAGATTCAGATATTTTTGAATTTGGATCAAAGTTAACTAAAGATATGCTTGAAAATTTAAGTTTTGACACTGGTTGTTTAGAATTTGCTAAAACAGTAGATGGAAAAATAGTCTTTTTTGAAGTAAATCAAATGGCAGGACCATTGCCATTTGCAGGTGAAGATACTGAAAATATGACTAACTATTATTATAGTATATTTGACAATATGTTTAAAAGAGCATAAATGAAGATTTTAGAATGGTTTATTAAAAACTATTCAAATTATGTTAGTTTAATGAGAAATTGTTTATATCATTATAATGATGAAATATTAAACTATCATCATTTAGAAGGTGATGTATGGAGTCATACAATGATGGCTTATCAAAATGCTATACGAAATGGTGCTAATGATTATGTAAAATATGCAATTTTATTACATGATATAGGTAGAGTTATTACAAGAAAAAGAAATAAAGAAAAGGAATATATCTCATTTGGTGATTTTGAGGGTGTTTCTATTTATATAGGAATTGGAATATTAAACTCTACAAATCTATCAGTAAAAGAGAAAATAAGAGTTTTAAAAATAGTTTCTTATCATTATACAATTATCGATCATGTAAAGTTTGCAGAACCTTCAAAAGATGAAATAATATCCATATTTAAATACGAAGAGGAACTTTTAGTAGATTTATCCAATTATGTTAAGTGTGATCTTTTAGGTAGAATAGTAGAATCAAGTAAATTAAAGTATTATGATATTAATAATTTAAATAACTTTATCAATTATTGTAAAAATTTAAAAATAAATAAAGAGATTGAAATTGAGAAAGAAAATAGTGTAACAATTTTGGTTGGACCACCTTGTTCACAAAAAAGCACTTTTATTAAGTCCATTAATGATAAGAAAACTATTGTAATAAATAGAGATAGTTGTGTTGAGGAAGTTGGAAAGAGATATGGAAAACATAGTTATGATGAGTCTTATTACTTTATGAAAGATAATAAAAATATAAAAGAAGAAGTAGATAATCTTGATGAATATAGAGAAGATATTGCAAAGAATTCAATAAATAAGAATATTATAATAGATAACCCCAATTTAACTATTAAATCAAGAAAAGAGTGGATTGATGCATTTAAAGATACACATAATATAAAAGTTGTTTTATTTTTAACAAAATTTGAGAAGCTAATAATATGTAATCAAACAAGATCAAAAAAAATTTCTAAAACTGTTACAGAAAAAGAGTTAATAAATAAATTAAAAACTTTTGTATTCCCATTAAAAAATGAGGGTATTTCAAGTATAGAGTATAAATTAAATTAATAATTTAATTTAATAAAATTTACCATTTAGATTTTATTAAAAAGATCAAAATAAAGTAAAAAAACATACTAGAGAGTAACAAAAATTTACATAAAAAGAATATATAATAATAAACATTTCTTAAAATTAATATAAATTTAGAAATTCTGAATAATTAAATAATTTGATTAAGGTATACTTTAGTATAATAATTTTAAATATAATTAATTTAGGAAAATATATGGCTCAAACTGGTGATTCACCTAAAAAATTCATAAGTACAAAAGTACTTTTTTTATTGTTTTTTTTAATATCTACAGTAATTATCGCATACACTTCTAAGAGTTTATATTTATCAAATAGTGATGAGTATAAAGAAAAAATATATAGTAAAGTAAATACAAAGATATTAAATCAATTTAGAATAATGCTTGAGGAAAAAAAGAAAATCTCTCTTTTAGTTGTTTCAGCATTATCTAAAGAAAATAAAATAAAAGAAGCACTTCTATCAAAAGATAAAGATATTATAAATATGGATAGACTACTCGAAGATATGAGAACTAAAAAAGAGTATGTAAATATTCAAGTAGAAATTATAGATTCAGATGGTATAAGTTTTAAAAGAAGTTGGATTGATAGAAGTGGTGACGATTTAGTTAAAGATGACCCTAAAATGGCACATCTTATAAAATATCCTAGAGTTATAACTGATGTAATAGCATCAACATATGGTATGACAATTTCAAGTAAAACACCAATTTATCATAAAGGAAAATTTTTAGGTTTTTTTGGTGTAAATATGCACTTTGATTCATTTGTTGAGATATTTACAAATGGTGGATTTAATTCTATTGTTTTATTAAATGAAAAAGATTCTAGTTTAATAAATCAAGATGTTTCGTATTCAAATCTATTTATTAATAAATGTTATGTAGTAAATAGAAATGTTGATAAATATTTAGTAAAAGTACTAAAAGAGAATGATCTAAATAGTTTTTGTGAGGATTGGGAAAAAGAGTACAAAGTCAATAGACAAAGTGATCATCTTGTATCAAAATATATTATACAGGATAATAAAGGTATCGCAAAGTCAACTGTATTTATTTTTAAATCATTAGATGATATTGATTTAGAAGATTTAGAAGTGATGCAGCAAATACATATAATAGCTACGGTTGTACTTGTAGTTGTACTTGGATTTTTCATTGCATATTTATATTCAATGAAAAGAACGAAAGAATTAAGTATTGAAAATGATGAGTTGATTGTTATAAATGAAGAGTTAAAAGTAAAAACTGATGAGATGGACTTCAACGATAAAAAAATGGAAAATATGTTCAACTCTCAACCAAATCTTATGATAATGCACAATGGGACTGAAGTAACGCAGGGAAATAAAAGATTTATGGGATTTTTTAATAGATTTGGTGATTTTGCAGGATTTAGAAAAAAACATAAGTGTGTAAGTGAGCTTTTTGAAAAGTATGAAGCGCCAAATTATATATATGATCAAGAGATTGAAGGTATGTTTTGGGTAGATTATATTTTAGCAAATCCAAAAAGACTTTATAAAACAGTAATGTCTTATAGAGACAGCAAAACTAATGAACCACATCATTTTATAATAAAATTAAATGAGATGAAATATGCTAAGCATGTTAGTGAAAGAGTAATTATTATTGCACTTGTTGATATGACTCAAGATTTGGCTAACTATAAAACTTTGGGTAATACGACACATCAAGCAGCGATTTTACCAGTAGAAAATAAAACAATTGTAGCACAAAACAATATGCAACCAAAAACAAAAGTACCTGAAAAGATAGAAGAGTATAAAAAGCTTGATATAAACTCATTAATAGAGCATAGTACTAAAGATATGTTTCAGTCTCTTTTATCTGAAAATATCAAGGTAACTAATTTATCAGATGCAAAAATGTATGAAATAAAAGATAAACATTGTGTAAGATTTGATAATATTTATAAAATAGGTGATCTTAAATTAAATTGGACATTATTGATAACAGCACAGTCATTATCAATTATATCCAATATTAAAAAAGATGATGAAAATAGTATGATATTAGATACAATTGATAATAATGCTAAAAATTTAGCAAATGATATGATGAAAAATATGGTAGAGTTAATAAAAGAAAAAACAAAAGAAAAAGTTCAATTGATTTCAGATGCAATGGTAGTTACTGATAAGTTGCTATTTAATTATGGATCAACACTATTAGAAATACAATACAGTTTAAAAAATCAAAAATTTGAATTTTATATATTACTTGAGGAGAACGACGCATGATAAAGAAGCTATTAATTATATTATTACTTGCTAATACTGTTTTATTATCAAATGAATTGGAAACTAATAATTTTAAGGATACATTTTCAAAAGAGATAAAAGGTGAATTTAGTGAAGATTTTAATATATGGGGCGTTAAGTTTGATCAAAAAAAATCATTAATTAGATTTTCTAAAAGTGATTTAATGTATAAGCCTGGCAGTAGTCAGATGCAAGAATCATTTGAACTAATTTTAAAAGATTTTTATCCAAGATATTTAGAGTTTATATTAGAGCATAAAGATTATATAGAAGAGGTTGTTGTAGTGGGACATACATCTTCAGAAAATGGTAAAGCTAAAACAAAAGATGGAAAGTATTTAAGAAATTTAGTTTTATCACAAGATAGAGCTTCTATTGTATTAAATTATATGAAAAATCTTGATGATGATATTGTTGTTAATAATATAGATTGGATAAATAAAAAGTTTAGATCTGTAGGTTTATCTTCATCAAAAATTATTATTGATAAAAATGGTAAAGAGAATAAATTTTTATCAAGAAGAATTGAGATTCAAGTAAAATTTAACCAAAATATTAAAAGTTTAGATGAAGATACAACTAGTGAGATTAAAAAGATTAAGAAATCAAAGCTATTGTCAGCTTATGTACAACAATTACTTATTCAAAATCCAACATTAAATGAACAATATCAAATATTAAGTGCCTTGCAACAAGATATTGAAATTGCAAAAGCTGCATTTAAACCAACAGTTACTTTAAATTACAGACAAACAAAATATTCACAATCAAATCCTGATGAACAAACAGATTCAAGAACTGAAGATGTTACTGTTAAATATAATATTTTTAATGGTTTCAAAGATGAAAAAGAGCAAAGAATAAAAGAAAAGTATTATGATGCTACTAAATCAACAAAAGATCAAGTTGTATCAGATCTTGTATATACTCTTGCTGAAGCATTTGTAGAGATACAAAGACAAAAAGAGATTTTAGTAATTGCTAAATTAAATTTAAATGATTATGATAAGTGGATTAAAAAGGAGAAAATTAGATTTCAAAATGGATTGATATCATTAAAAGATTATGCAAAAATAAACAGTAGAGATACGATACAAAGAATGAACTATCAAGAGATGATGAGAACCTATAAAGATAGTATTTCTACTTTTGAAAAATATATAGATTTTGATAAAAAAGATATAGAGATATTTGAAGAGTTAAATATAGATAGTGTATATTTTAAAAGTAGAAAATTATCATTAGATGATGCAAAAATATTTTCACCATATATAAAAGAAGCTGAGCGAAATATTTTACTTTATAAAGAAAAAGCAGATAAGTCAAAAGTTAATTTTTATCCTACAGTTGATTTAGTTGGTAAAAAAAGTCAATTAAAAGATGACTTTAAAAATAGAGCTTCAGATAAAACAGAAGAGACAACTCTTATGTTAGAAGCAAAACTTGAGTTGTATTCTGGTGGAAAAGATCAAGCTGATTACGAGATGAAGTTATCTGAATATAGACAAAAATTACAAAAAAGAGATGAAGTTTTAAGAGATGTAGCTTATAAAATTAATTTAGCACATAATAAGTACGAATTAGTAGCGGTAAAAGAGCAATTTTTAAATAAGCTTATTTCACAAAGAGAAGAATCATATATTGGGGCTAATTATGATTATAAGTTTGCTAAAATTGATGCAAATGGATTGTTAGATGTTGTAGATGATTTGTATGATGCAAAAAAACAGTTTATTGAAAATAAGTATAATATTGTTTTAGCTAAATATAAAATTTTATCAGATATTGGAATCATAAGAGAGAGTATTTTAGATGAATAATAAAGTGGATAATATTAATGAAATATAGAAAGCACATAGAAAGTTCAGTTTTAGATGCTTTAGTTGTTTTCTCTAAACTACATGGTAAACCATTTAGTGCAGAGGTATTAAGTGAAGGACTTCCAATAGCAGAGGGTCAATCTTCACCTAAATTATTTTCGGTAAAATCTGGGGATTCACGCGCACTTTTTGGAAGAGCAGCACATAGGGCTGGTTTTACTACTAGAGTTTCAAAAATAAGTATGGAGGATATAAGTAGTCTTGTATTACCATGTATTATTTTACTTAAAACAGATGATTCAAATGAGGTAAATGCGTGTATTTTAGAATCTTTTGATGACTTAAGAGAGAATGCAAATATAATCTTACCGGAGATTGGTGATATTGTAAACACTGTCAAAATTGAAGATTTAATTGAAGAATATTTTGGAATGGCTTTTTTTCTAAAGAGAGAATTTCGATTTGAATCTGATGATTTTAAATTAATAGATAACAAAAATAAACATTGGTTTTGGGATACAATACATACAATAAAATACATTTATAAAGATGTACTTTTAGCATCATTAGTAATAAATCTTTTTATGATAGCGACACCTATTTTTACAATGAATGTATATGATAGAGTTATCCCTACTGCCGCATTTGATACACTTTGGATATTTGCAATTGGTGTTATAGTTATTTATATTATAGATTTAGGACTAAAGCATATCCGTTCTTTTTTACTTGAAACTGCTGGGAAGAAAGCAGATATTATTATGTCATCAATAATTTTCGAGAAAGTTTTAGACCTAAAAGTGTCAGTTATACCAAAACCTACTGGATCATTTGCAGAAGTTTTAAAAGGTTTTGAATCTATTAGAAGTTTTATGACATCTACAACTATTGCTATGGTTATAGATTTGCCTTTTGTATTGATATTTTTATTTACTATTTACTTTGTAGCTGGACATTTAGTTTGGGTTGTAGTAGTTAATATGATTGTATTGATTGTTTACTCTATAAGTGTAAAAGGTAAAATTCAAGAAGCTGTTAAAGAAACGGCTGCTGCATCATCTTTGAAAAATGGTGTTTTAATTGAAACAATTTCAAATTTAGAGACAATTAAAAGTTTAAATGCGCTTAGTTTATTTCAATATAAATGGGAAGAAGCTACGGGAGAAATTGCAACAAAAGGTATAAAAACAAAATCATTGTCAGCTGCGATTGGAACATTTTCAGCATTTATTACACAAATGAATACAGTACTTTTAATTATATTTGGTGCATATATGGTTGATGCTCAAACACTTACAACAGGGGCACTTGTAGCAACTGTTATTATGTCTGGACGAGCTTTAGGACCTATGGGACAAGTTGCAGGGATGATATCATATTATCAACAAATTATCTCTGCATATCAGATGATTGATAATGTAATGCAGATGGAATCTGAACATCCAAGTGATAAACAATTTGTAAGAAGACCTGCATTTAAAGGTGATATAGAGTTTAAAAATGTTTCTTTTACATATCCTGGAGCAGGACAAAAGCAACTTATGAACATTAATTTTAAAATTAATAAGGGCGAAAAAGTTGCAATTTTAGGGAAAGTAGGAAGTGGAAAAAGTACAATTCAAAAACTTCTATTAGGATTTTATTATCAAGATGAGGGTTCTGTTTTAATTGATGGAATTGATGTTCAGCAGATTGATCCTGTTGAAATTAGAGCAAATATCTCTTATATGGCTCAAGAAAATGTGCTTTTTGCAGGAACTGCAAGAAGTAATATAATGATTAAAAATACAAAAGCTAGCGATGAGGATCTACTTAAAGCTGCACAAATTAGTTGTGCAACAGATTTTATAAACAAACATCCAAAAGGTTTTGAGTTACCAATTGTTGAAAAAGGTGAAAACTTATCTGGAGGACAAGCACAAGCAGTTTGTTTAGCAAGAACTGTGGTAGATGATAGTGCTTTATTTATTCTTGATGAACCAACAAAATCTTTTGATAGTGGTACGTCACAAAGAATTTTAAGAAATTTAAAAGAGTTTTTAGAAGAAAAGACATTAATAATGATTACACATACTCCATCAGATTTAGCACTTGTAGATAGAATTATCGTAATGGACAGTGGAAAGATTGTTATGGATGGTAAAAAAGCAGATGTGATGCAAAAATTATCTGGAAAAAAGGCTTAAAATGAGTACTAAAGAAGATATTAAAGCAATTGAACAAGAGAATCAAACAGCATCTCAAGCAGCTCAAAGGTTGGCAAAAGAGGCTAGAATGTCAAAAAGACAAGCTAGAATAGAAGCAAATGAGAACGAAGATGAAAAAGATTGTATAGAGTTAGAGAAAGAGTTAAAAAAACTTCAAAGAGAACTAAAAAGAGAGCAAAGAGCAAAAAAATCATCTGAGCAATTTGACAAAGAGTTAAAGGCTCAAAAAGAAGAATTAGATACAATTATAAATACTCATTTGCCATATATTTTGACAGATAAGAATTTGATTATTACTAACTCTAGTATGGCTTTTAGTGATATGTTTGGTTATGGTATACAAGAAAGTATAGGACTTAGTAGTAAAATATTGATCCAACATGAAGATGCAGAAAAGTTTTATAATGGTTGCGAATATGTTAGTAGCCATGGTAGAGAAGCATGGGGTACAGATATTAAAATGTTAAGTATAAATAACGATACGATTTATACACATACTTTTATCTATCCAATGTTTGTTGCTGGTGCATTAGATGGATTTACTTTTGTTATAGAAGATATTTCAAGTCAAAAACTTTTGCATAAACTTCAAAGAAAAGTATTATCCTCTGAAAAATTTCATGAAACTACACTTGATTTTGTTTCAAGTACAAGTGCTGCTGTTTTAGATACGGTATCAAATAAAATTAGTTCCGTTGTAAAAATAGTAGTTGGGTTTGTAATGTTGTTTTTATTATATGCGGTTAGTTTTAGTATTGATGAGATTTCAAAAGGATCAGGAAAATTCATCCCTACATCTAAAGTTCAACATCTTAAAAATCTAGAAGGTGGTATAGTTGAATCGATATATGTTCATGAAGGTGATAGTATTAAAAAAGGTCAAATATTATTAAAACTTAGTCCTATTGCTCATCAAGTTAAGCTTGATGAAAATAAAATAAGACTTTTTGAATTACGCACTAAGTCAATTAGATTAAAAGCTGAATCACAAGATACTCCTATGGAGAAGATTATTTGTGAAAATGATTGTGACGAAAATCTTGTAAAATTAGAGGAGATATACTATATCTCAAATCAAAGTGAATTGAGACAAAACATCTCTAAACAAACAGAACAATTAAAATATCAAAAAAGTTCATTAGTAGATGCCCAAAACAAGCATGCAATATTAGAAGAAAACTATTTAATGTTATCTGAAGAGTTTGATACTAAAAAAGAATTATCAAAGCAAAAAATATTTACAAAATATGAGATAAGAACTTTAGAAAGAGAATTAAATGATGCATTAAGTAATAAAAGAAGTGCTGCAGAGACAATAATACAAGTAAAAACTCAAATAGAAGAGATAAAAAATGGTATAGAAGAGACTAAATTAACATTTATTAATAAAGCTTCATTGCAATATAATGAAACAATTTCAGAAATACTAAGACTAAAAGAGGCTCAAAAAAATCTTGAGGATATAATTGAAAGAACTGTTATTAGATCTCCTGTTGATGGAGTTGTAAAAGAGTTACTTGTACACACCATAGGTAGTTCAGTTGAACCATCTTCAGAACTCTTAACAGTAGTACCTGATGTATATGAAATGATTGCAGAAGTAAAAATGAAGCCAGAAGAGATCGCAAAACTTCATGTAGGACAAAGTGTAAAGTTAAAAGTTACTGCATTTGATTATTCAATTTATGGTGATTTAAATGGAAAAATAACAAATATTAGCCCAGATACGATAGTTGATAGAGATACTGGAGATAGCCATTATTTAATATATATCAAAACCAAGAGTAACTATTTAAATAATAATGAGAAATATAAGATAAAAGTTGGTATGATGGTAAATGCAGATATATTAGTGGGTAAAAAAAGTATAATGTCATTTTTACTTAAACCTATTTTAAAAACAACACAAAAGGATTAAAATGATCTATGTATGTTCAAAGTCTCAGAATATAAATAGTTATTGGAAGAATGAATTCGGACAAAATTATGTTATTGAAACAATAGATGAAGGTTTTTTTGATTTTGATCGAGACTTTAATAATGATGATTTAGTTATATTAGATTTAGAACAATTTACTTCAGTAGAAGATCAAATGTCATTTTTTGATACTATACCTAAAGGTTTGAAAACAATTGCCTTAGTTACTGAACCTAAGTTGGCACACGGTGCATATGTAATTAAAAAAGGTTTTAAAAGTTATTTAGGTATAAAAACAAATAAGCTTATAATAGAACAAGTTATAAAAACTGTTATAGATGGAAATGTTTGGTTATATCCAGAATTAATGAACTATATAATTAAACATATAAATATAAATAGCGATCAAAATAGATCATCAGAGGCATTGAATAAATTATCAACAAAAGAGCAAGCTGTAGCAAATCTTGTTTCAGATGGTTTATCAAATAAAGATATCGCTCAAAAACTTGATGTTCAGTTAGTGACAATAAAAAAACATGTTAGCAGTATTTTTACTAAACTAAATATAAAAGATAGAGTAGCTTTAGCAATTTTAATTAATAGGTAAATATGATAACAAAAAAGTTAGACCTTGATGGTCATTTAGATTCGTTAGTTTCATTTTTTCGTAGAGAAAAAAGTGTAATATTGGATGGTGATATTAATATTCACTATTCAATTATAAAAGAGTTAGAAAATTTTACATTAAAAACTCCTCCTCAAATAACAAATTTAGATAGTCCAATAGCTTATTTGCAGAAGCAAGGTAACATAAAACTATATGAAATTTATGAATTCTCCAAAATAATTAGCTACTTTATGTATTTAAAGAAATTTAATTTTTCAAATAAGCTTGAAAATTGGATAGATAAAATTATAATACCAAGTGAACTTTTTAAAATTACAGAATCATTTAATGAAAAAGGTGAAATTATAGATGGGTTTGATGATGATCTGGACAGGGTAAATCACAACTTATACTCAAATCGTGACGCTATAAAGCAAAAACTATATGGAGTAATTAATAGTAAAAATTTACAGCCATATTTAATAGATCATCAAGTGCATTTGGTTCATGGAGAACAAACACTTATGGTTCGTGCTGGATTTAATCATGTTTTAAAAGCAAAAGTTTTAGATAGAAGTCAAAGTGGATTTTTTTATGTATTGCCTCATAGTATTAGTGAATTAAAACAAAGACAAGCTGATCTTGTAAATTTAAAAGATGATATTATATATAAAATATCAAAAGAGTTTAGTTCTCTTTTAACTAAACATCTTATGTTTTTAAAATTTATTAATAAAGAGTTTGATCGATATGATCACTATCAAGCAAGAATAGAGTTTGCTAAAATAGGTGATAAGAATTTTATTCTTCCTAAAACTTCAAGTTATAACAAAGTACAAAAACTAGTTGATTTTAAACATCCTGCATTACACAATGCAAAAAGTATCACAGTAGATTTTACAAAAAGTGTAATTATGATTACAGGTGTAAATGCAGGTGGTAAAACAATGATGCTTAAATCTATTTTAAGTGCTGTTTATATGTCTAAATACCTTATTCCTTATAATTGTGATAAATCTACAATAATTGGTTCATATAAAGATATAAATGCAATATTAGATGACCCTCAAAGTGTTAAAAATGATATTTCAACTTTTGCAGGTAGAATGTTAGAGTTTAGTAAGTTATTTAACAAGTCTAATACAATAGTAGGTGTTGATGAGATAGAACTGGGAACAGATAGTGATGAAGCAGCTTCACTTTTTAAAGTTATTATTGAAGATTTAATTCAAAAAAATATTAAAATTATTGTTACAACTCATCATAAAAGATTAGCAGCACTTCTGGCATCAAATGAAAAGGTTGATTTAATTGCAGCTTTATATGACGAGGTAAATAGAAAACCTACATATGAATTTTTACAAGGTACAATTGGGAAAAGTTATGCTTTTGAAACAGCCCAAAGATATAAAATACCGCTTGGTGTTGTAAGACGAGCAAAAGAGGTTTATGGTGATGATAAAGATAGGTTAAATGAACTTATTGAAAGAAGTAGTGAATTAGAAAAAGAGTATAGAGAAAAAATATCATTACTTGATAAGAAAATATTAAAAGTAGAACTGTTAGAAAAAAATTTAAAAGATCAAAAAGATAATCTTGATAAAAATGTAATAGAGCAAAAAGACAAATTAGAAAAAGAGTATAATGATGCAATTGATGAGGCAAAAAAAGCTATAAAACTTTCAAACACAAAAGAGCAACATAAAATATTAAATAAAGCTCATCAAATAAAAAAACAAATACAAATAGAAAAAAATAAAGAACCAGTTAATTTAAAAGTGGGAGATAGAGTAAAATATAACAATACAAAAGGTTTACTTATATCAATAAAAGGTAAAAAAGCTACTGTTGAAACTAATGATGGTATGAAACTACAATTACCATTAAGTAGCTTAAACCCAAGTGGTAATATGCCAAAAATTAAACCAAAAAGTGTAAATATAAAAATAGAAAAACCAAACTCTGGAAGTGTTAAGTTAGATTTGCATGGACAAAGAGCAGATGAAGCTATTGAAAATTTAGATAAGTTTTTATCAGACTGTTTAATTGCAGGATTTGATGAAGTTTTAGTTTACCACGGTATAGGAACAGGAAAATTGTCTCGTGCAGTTAAAGAGTTTTTAGAAACTCATCCAAGTGTTATTTCCTTTCATGATGCAACAGCAAAAGAGGGTGGTTATGGAGCAAAGGTTATAAAACTATGAAAATAATATTATTAATATGTTTATTTATATTTAACTTAGAGGCAAATGAGTGTGATAAAGAACAACTGTTTTGGAATGAAATAAAAGATAGTAAAGATATCGAAGATTATAAATATTATAATAAAAAATATCCAAATGGAACTTTTGAATATTTAGCAAATAAATATATAAATCAATTAAGAGAATCTGAAAATCCTATAATAACAATAGAAGATGAACCAAGATGGATTGATGGTGAAAGTCTAAAATTTAAGTTTTATGGAGTAGGAAAATCAATTAAACATTTTAATGGTATTAAATATCAAAAGAAACTTTCATTAAGAAGAGCAATGATAAATTTAGAAGAGAGACTTGATCAATCAGATTTAGACAAAGAAAGACAAGATGAATTAAAGAAGCTAATTAAATCAAAAGAATATACGGATAATAACGATAATTACTATATATTACTCTATATAGAAAACTACGAAATTAAAAACTGAAAATACCAAAAAAAAAGAATCCCAAAATTTAAGCC
>CBFDEF010000040.1:0-14726 GCA_965603755.1 uncultured Arcobacteraceae bacterium | reverse complement strand
AATGTATAATCGCCTTCCGTTTACAACAGCTAAGAAAGAAGTTTTTATAAAATTTCAAACTATTTTTTATAAAGAGTTGGCTACAAAGCAAAGATTTTGAGCCTGTTGTATTCGGAAAAAACAAACAAAGGACATTTTTATGAAAGTAAGAGCTTCAGTTAAAAAAATGTGTGACAAATGTAAAATTGTCAAAAGAAAAGGTATCACAAGAGTTATTTGTGAAGTTAAAAAACATAAACAAAGACAAGGATAAGCGATGGCAAGAATTGCTGGTACAGACTTACCAAACAAAAAAAGAATGGAGTATGCTTTAACTTATATTTTTGGTATAGGTTTACATACATCAAGATTAATTCTAGATGCAACTGGAATTTCATACGACAAAAGAGCTCATGAGCTTACTGAAGATGAAGTAGCTGCAATTAGAAATGAGATTCAATCAAACTTTATGGTTGAGGGAGATCTTAGAAAAAAAGTTTCTATGGATATCAAAGCTTTAATGGCTTTAGGATCATATAGAGGTTTAAGACACAGAAGAGGTTTACCATGTAGAGGGCAAAAGACTAAAACTAATGCTCGAACAAGAAAAGGTAAAAAGAAAACTGTTGGCGCAGCGGCTAAATAAGGATAACTGATGGCAAAAAGAAAAGTAACTAGAAAAAAAGTTGTAAAAAAGAATATTGCTGATGGTATTATTCATATAGCAGCTACTTTTAATAACACTATGGTAACAGTAACTGACAATTTAGGAAATGCAATTTCTTGGTCAAGTGCAGGTAACTTAGGATTTAGAGGAAGTAAAAAATCAACTCCATTTGCAGCTACAGCAGCTGTTGAAGATGCAGTTAAAAAAGCTATGGAACATGGTATCAAAAATGTTGGTATTAAAGTTCAAGGACCAGGTTCTGGTAGAGATACAGCTGTTAAAGCAATTGGTGCTATTGAAGGTATCAATGTAAGATGGTTCAAAGACGTTACTCCATTACCACATAATGGTTGTAGACCACCAAAACGAAGAAGAGTGTAAGGATAAGGCATGGCAAGATATAGAGGACCAGTTGAAAAACTAGAAAGAAGACTTAATGCTGACCTTGGACTTAAAGGTGAAAGAAGACTAAACGGTAAATCTGCTTTAGAAAAAAGACCTTTTGCTCCTGGACAACATGGACAAAGAAGAACAAAATTATCAGAATATGGTATGCAACTTCAAGAGAAACAAAAAGCAAAAATTATTTATGGTGTATCTGAAAAACAATTCAGAAAATACTTTAAAGAAGCTTCAAGAGTTGAAGGTAATACAGGTGCTAACTTAATTACTTTAATTGAAACAAGATTAGATAATGTTGTTTACAGAATGGGATTTGCTACAACAAGAGCAAATGCAAGACAATTTGTAACTCATGGACATATTTTAGTTGATGGTCAAAAAGTTGATATTCCATCATTTATAGTTAAAGTAGGTCAAAAAATTGAAGTTAAAGAGAAATCTAAAACTAATACTCAAATCGTTAGATCTTTAGAATTAACAAATCAAACAGGAATGGTTGAATGGGTTAATGTTGATAAAGATAAAGCATTTGGAATTTTTACAAGAGTACCAAGTAGAGAAGAAGTAGTTATACCTGTTGAAGAAAGACTAATTGTAGAGTTATATTCTAAATAATAATTGATATAATAAAGGAAAATATATGAAAAAATTTGTAGATGCTCCATTTTTACCAACTGAGGTAGAGATAGAACAAATTACTGAAAATAGTGCTAAAATTAGTGCTTTTCCTTTTGAAAGTGGATATGCTATTACTTTAGCACATCCATTAAGAAGACTTTTAATGAGTAGTTCTGTTGGTTATGCTCCTATTGCTGTTAAAGTAGAAGGTGCACAACATGAATTTGATTCAATTAGAGGTATGCTTGAAGATATCGCTATTTTTATTATAAATCTTAAAGAATTAAGATTTAAAATAAAAGGTGATGAGGAACAAATTCAAATTGACTACTCTTTTAGTAATGCTAGAGAGATTAAGGGTTGTGATTTAGAAAATGATGATATAGAAGTTATTAATGGTGAACACCACTTAGCAACTATTAACAGTGATTGTACATTAAGTTTTTCTATTATTGTTCAAAAAGGTATTGGATATGTACCTAGTGAAGATCTAAGAGATATGATTCCAGCTGAGTTTATCCCAGTAGATGCATTTTTTACACCAGTAAAAAAAGTAACATACGATATCGAAAAAATATTAGTAGAAGATAACCCTAATTATGAAAAGGCTGTTTTTACAGTTGACACTGATGGGCAAATTTCTCCTATTGATGCATTTAAAGAAGCTATTACAACTATGTATTCTCAAATGTCAGTATTTAATAAAGTATTTGATCTTTCAGAAGTTAAAATGGTAGAAGTAAGTAGTAATCAATCTACAGTTGATTTAAAAGATTTAGTTGTAAAAATAGAAGATTTAAACTTAAGTGCAAGAAGTTTTAATTCGCTTGATAGAGCTGGAATAAAATTTGTTGGTAATTTAGCACTTATGAGTAAAGTTGAAGTTGAAAGTATTAAAAATCTTGGAAAAAAATCTTTAGAAGAGATATCTGATAAGTTCACAGAGATTGGTTTTCCAATTAGTGGATCTTTAGATGAAGATACAGCATCAGCTTTAAGAAAAAAATTAGAGCAATTAAAAGCTTAATAAAGAAAGGGTCGAATAATGAGACATAAGCATGGATATAGAAAGCTTAGTAGAACATCTTCTCACAGAAAAGCATTATTAGCAAATATGGCTATTTGTATAATAGAAAGAGAAAAGATTGAAACTACTTTGCCAAAAGCAAAAGAGTTAAAAAGATACGTTGAAAAATTAGTAACAAAAGCAAAAGATGGTGATGATAATTCACACAAATCTGTTTTTGCTAAATTACAAAGCAAAACTGCAACTAATAAATTAGTTACAGAAATAGCACCTAAATATTCTGAAAGAAATGGTGGATATACATCTATCATTAAAACAAGAATTAGAAGAGGTGATGCTACACAAATGGCTTATATTTCATTTGTATAGTTAAAGCTTTATATTAAAAAAGGGTAAGTAGATTTTTCTACTTGCCCTTTTTTATTTTACTAACTACTTATATTGGGTATAATCTTTAAAATATAATTATAAAGAAATACTATGTCAACTTTAGAAACTCCGCAATTTACACATCTTCACTTACATACAGAATACTCAATGCTTGATGGCGCAAATAAGATAAAAGTCTTAGCAAAAAAAATAAAAGAGCTAGGGATGACTTCTGTTGCTATGACTGATCATGGTAATATGTTTGGAACAATTGATTTTTATAATACAATGAGAAAAGAGGGTATAAAGCCTATTATTGGTATGGAAGCATACTTACACAATCAAGAAGATATAGGTGATAAATCAACAAAGCAAAGATTTCACTTGTGTTTATATGCTAAAAATGATGCAGGATATAAAAACCTTATGTTTTTAAGTTCTCAAGCTTATATGCATGGATTTTATTATTATCCCCGAATTAATAAAAAACTTTTAAAAGAGAATAGCGAAGGTCTAATTTGTACTGCTGCATGTTTACAAGGTGAGATAAACTGGCATCTAAATTTAAAAAATCCTAGAAATGTAAAAAATGGTGCAAAAGGATATGATGAAGCGAAAAGAATTGCTTTAGAGTATAAAGATATATTTGGCGATGATTTTTATTTGGAGATTATGAGGCATGGTATTGTAGACCAGCACTATATAGATAAACAGATTATTCAAATATCAATTGAAACAGGTATAAAAATAGTAGCTACAAATGATACACACTATACAAATCCAAAAGATGCAGAAGCACACGAAGCTTTTATGTGTATAGCTATGAATAAACTTTATGATGATCCAAATCGTATGAGACATAGTGTACATGAGTTTTATGTTAAGTCACCACAAGAGATTGCAAGACTTTATGCAGATATACCAGAAGCTATACATAATACACAAGAGATAGCTGAAAAATGTAATTTAGAGATAAAACTAGGAGATCCAACTCCTCCAAATTTTAAATTTACAAGGGAAAAATCTGTAGTTAATAATCTAGTATTACCAGAACCCCAACTTGAATATTCTTTAGAGAATGATAAAGTATTATTTATTGATGAGTGTGAAAGAGGTTTAGAAAAAAGACTTTTAATTGTAGATGAAACTAAACATCAAGAGTATAGAGACAGACTTCAAGTTGAGATGGATATTATTAATAATATGAAGTTTCCAGGTTATATGCTAATTGTTTGGGACTTTGTTATTTTTGGAAAAGAGCAAAAGATCCCAGTTGGTCCGGGAAGGGGATCTGCTGCTGGTTCACTTGTTGCATTTGCTCTAGAGATTACGGATATTGATCCTATGCCTTATGGTTTACTTTTTGAGAGATTCTTAAATCCTGAAAGAATATCTATGCCAGATATTGATATGGATTTTTGTCAAGCAAGAAGGCAAGAGGTTATTGACTATGTTGTTGAAAAATATGGTAGGGCAAATGTTGCTCAAATTATTACTTTTGGTAAGTTACTTGCAAAAGGTGTAATTCGTGATGTTGCAAGGGTTCTTGATATGCCATATGCACAAGCTGATGCTATGGCAAAACTTATCCCTGATGAATTAGGGATAAATCTAGCAGATTCTTGGGAGAAAGAACCTAAGATAAAAGAGCTTTGTGATATGGATCCAAAGGCAGCCCGAGTATGGGAGTATTCATTAGCACTTGAAGGGTTAAATAGAAATGCTGGTACACATGCAGCTGGTGTTGTTATCTCAAATGAATCATTATGGAAAAAAACACCACTTTTTAAACCATCTGGATTAGATACATTAGCTACACAATATAATGGTAAATATGTTGAAGATGTTGATTTAATTAAATTTGACTTTTTAGGACTTAAGACATTAACTGTTATTGAGGGTGCTTTACAACTTATAGAAAAAAGACACAATAAAAGGATTGATTTTACAAGAGAAGATGTAAATAATACGGATGTTTATGATTTAATATGTACGGGACATACAATTGGATTGTTCCAAATAGAGTCAACAGGTATGCAGGATCTTTGTAGACGATTAAAACCATCGAACTTTGAGGATATTATTGCCGTTCTTGCACTTTATCGTCCAGGACCAATGGAGTCAGGGATGCTTGATGACTTTATTGATAGAAAACATGGTCGTGCTGAGATAAACTATTTTTATGATGAGTTCACTGAACCACTTGAACCTATTTTAAAACCAACTTATGGTGTTATTGTTTATCAAGAGCAAGTTATGCAAATTGTTCAGGTTATTGGTGGTTTTTCTCTAGGTGGTGCGGATTTAGTACGGCGTGCTATGGGTAAAAAGATTGTTGAAGAGATGGATAGACTAAAAGGTGAGTTTGCTGATGGTGGGGTAAAAAAAGGTTATAATCGCCAGCATTGTGAAGAACTATTTGATTTGATTGTAAAGTTTGCTGGATATGGATTTAACAAATCTCACTCGGCAGCTTATGCATTAGTAACATTTTATACAAGCTATTTAAAGTGCTACTACCCAACAGAATTTATGGCATCATTGCTTACACTTGAAAAGGATAATACCGATAAAGTTGTAAAATATGTTGATGAAGTAAAAAGAATGGGATTTGATCTTGTACCTCCTCATATAAACAAATCATATTTAGTTTTTAGTGCTAATACCTTGGATGAACAAGAAGTTGTAATGTTTGGAATGGGTGCATTAAAAGGTGCTGGAGATGTTGCTATTAATTCAATTTTAGCAGCAAGAGAAGAGGTTGAGTTTAAAGATTTCAGTGATTTTGTAAGTAGAATTGACAGTAGTAAAGTAAATAAAAGGGTTATAGAAACTCTAATAAAGTCTGGTGCATTTGATTGTTTTGAATATTCAAGAAAAGCGATGTTGCTTCAACTAGAAGATATTGTTGAAGCTGCAGGAAAAGCTGCACAAGCTAAAAAGATGGCCATTGGTTCACTTTTTGGTGATGATGAAGAGATGACAACAATTGATGTTAATATAAATCAGTGTGAAGAATATGATGATAAAGAGATTTTAGAGTTTGAAAAAGCATCTTTAGGATTTTATGTATCAGGACATCCTCTTGATCCATATAGAAACACATTTGAAGAGATAAACTATACACTTAGTAGTGAGTTTGATACTTTATCAGATGGAAGTGAAACTATACTGCTTGGTCAAATTGAGGGGATACAAAAAAGAGTATCAAAAAAAGGTTTTCCTTTTGGAATTGCAACTATTATGGATTTGCATGGAAGTTTTGAGCTTATGCTTTTTGAAGATAGAATTAAAGAGATAGAGGAAGATTTTGATTTAACTAAACCAATTGCTTTTAAAGTTGGTGTAAAGATTGATGATTTTGGTACAAAATTCAATCTAAAGAAGATTGAGTCATTAAAAGATGCAAAAACAGAGAAGTTAAAAAAAGGGAAAAAAGTAGAAAAAGTAAAAGAGCCTTTACAAGTTTTTGTTGACTTTTCACATGATGAAAAGATTATATACGATATATTTGATATAGTTTCTAGAAATCAAGGTAAAAGGGGTTTAATAATAGTAATTAAATCTAAACTAGGTGATATAGAACTAGATAGTGGTTTTCTTATAAATAATGGTGTCGAGATGATGCTAAAAGAGTTAGATGGTATTCATGTATCATAAAGCTCTACTTTAAGCTAACTTTTTATTAATAAAATTTATAATCATTTATAAATTATTATTATAAAAAGGAAACAAATTGAAAACAAATTTTAAACTAATAACGGCGGGGTTAATTATTGCCTTTACAACATCAAGTATCCAAGCAAAAGAGTTAAGAACACCAGCAAAAATATTTGAAAAAAAATGTGCGATGTGTCATACTAATGCAAAACCGAAAAACAAACTCGAAAAGTCATTGATGGTATCACCTCCTATAAATGTAGCAGTAAGAAGTGTGGTTATTGGTATCGATGCAGTTGAAGGACCGATGAGTGATAAAGAGTTAAGAGAGGAATCTATAGAATTTTTAAAAGACTATTTACTAGAGCCTACTAGGGATAAAGGATATTGTGAAGATATTAGTTATAAAAAATTTGGTTCTATGCCATCACTAAAAGGTTTTATAAAAAAAGAGGAACTAGATATTGTAGTACCTTGGGTAATTGATAAATTTACACCTAAAAAAGATAAAAATGGAAAATATAAGGTTAGTAGTAAGCGTAAGTAGATTTATTTTATACTCCTATATTACATTAAATTTTATCTAATATAGGAGTTAGTAGTAATATTTAAAATATTACTATCTTAATTTTACTAATTCTTTTTTAAATTTATTGTGGTTGAATGATTTAAATATATAGTGAAATTGATATTTTATGATATCTTGTTCCTCTTTAAACTTTTCTATTAAATTATTTATAGTTTTCAATCTTTCTTTTTCAGACTTAATCTCTTTGATAAAAAAAGTAAGTTTATTTCCATGTACCTCATAGTCGTTTATGTCCCCTAATAATGTTTGAATAACTTTCAACCTATCAATTACATTCACATTGCTACTGTTTTTATAGAAAGGTAAAAATAGTTCAATAAGGTATCTTAGCTTTTTATACTCTATTCTTAATTTATGAAATTTTGAATTTAAACTTTTTTTGTTTAATTTTGTTCCATTTTTTACAATATTTTTATAAAGTTTAGATAAGTTTTTATTTGCTACTTTTAATGCTTTTTTATCTTTTTTAGTAAATATATTATTTGAATTAATTAGTTGATTGAAATTTTTAATAATATCTTTATATCTTTTAGAATCTAAAGCTTTTACTAAATTTTTATACTCTTTGTCTCTTTTGTTTTTTAAATACTTTATTAGTGAAGTTAAATTCTTTTGTTCATCTTTGGGTAACAGATTTATATAACTATCAGATTTTTCTAAATATACATCTAAATCTCTTGGTTCATTGGTTAATTTAGCTAAATATCTAAAATCTTTTTGAAATTTTAACAATGGTTCATTATTGAAATATTTTGATAAGTGGCTAAGGTAAACTCTTATTTTTCGAATAGCTACTCTAAACTTATGAAGATGTTCTGATTCTCTTTTATCAAGCAATATTTCGCTACTATTAAAACTTATATCTTTAAGTAATAAGTTTAATTTTTCACTTAATAGATTTTGGATAGTTACATTTTTCATAAATTTATTTTACCTTAATATTTATTGTTTAGCTCATAAAGCCGACTTTTTTATCCTTATCAAACATTGTTTTTTCCTCTTTATTTATCTCTTCAATAAAATCAGAAATTTTAAATAGAGGCTCATTCTCTATCGCTAATTTATATGCAGTGTTTTTAATAACCAATTCAATTTGACCACCTGTTAATTTTCTTGAAATAAGTTTATCTATATCAAAATCAGAACACAAAGGTAAGTTTGATGGTAATAGTTTTTCCCATAATAGTTTTCTTTGTTTCTCTTGTGGTTTCAAGAATTCAATTTTATAGTTAAATCTTCTCGAAAATGCTTTATCTATACTTTCAAGTAAGTTTGTAGTTGCTACTAGTATCCCTTCAAATCTTTCTATCTGTTCTAAAAATATATTTTGCATCTGATTGTGCATCTTATCGCTACCACTTATTTGACCACTTACACGATTGCTTAAAAATTGGTCGGCTTCATTTAAAAGTAAAATTGGCTCACTTTTTGTTTTTATACATAACTCTTTGTAGTCATCAAAAATTTTACGAACATTTTTTTCACTCTCACCTACATACATTGATAATATTTTACTACAATCAAAACTTAGAACTTGTTTTTTTAGAGATTTTGCTAAGGCTAGGGCGGTTATAGTTTTTCCAGTTCCAGCTGCTCCATAGAATATAATTCTTGCATCTATCCCTTTTTTCTTATCTTTTATTCCCCATTTTTTAAGTTTATCTATTACAGTTTTATCTACTTGCTTTAAAAGAGAATCAAGTGTTTCTTTTGTCTTTTCATTTAAAACTACATCATCAAGAGTTTTTTTAGGTTCTATTAATTCAAACATCTCTTGCTCTTGTATTAGCATGTCTAGTTTTATTTTTTGTGTTCTTTTACTCTTTTTTACTGGGTGTGATATTT
The DNA here is from genome assembly GCA_965603755.1 of uncultured Arcobacteraceae bacterium. Lineage (GTDB taxonomy): Bacteria > Campylobacterota > Campylobacteria > Campylobacterales > Arcobacteraceae > JAIOSF01. Next base: position 5,570 of record CBFDEF010000040.1, on the reverse strand, counting down.
TATATAAAATTTGCTCAGGTATGTAAAAGTTCCTATTTATACCGCCAAAAGGGGTAAGCATCTCATCATAATCTATTAAACTATTAGAGATAAGATTTCCACTCTCTTCAAGTAAACTTCTATGTTTGATTTTTTCATAGTCATCACTTGAGATTAGAGCTATAAGTGAATTCATATCTCGTATAGATTCATCACTGCCACCATACTCCTCTTTTAGCAAAGCCAAGAAGATCATCTGTTCCTGATCGTTTAAATTATTTTCTTTAAAAAAGTCCTCTAGCATAATAGGAGTTGTTGTAGTTTCTACTCTCTCTTTTATCCTATTTTCTAGCAAAGATAGTTTACTTCTAAGACGATTTGCATTTGGTGAGTTTTCATCAAAATTATGTTTTACTACATTTAATTTTTGTGCTAAATCTATTTTAAAAAATTGATCTTGTAGATACTCTAGATGGTCATTGTATTCTTTTATCTCAGGTAAAACTAACTCTAGCGAACCTACCTCTAACAGTTTCAAAAAAGAGCTACTTAAACTTACTACTGCATTTATAAGTTCAAGTTGTGATAACTCACTTATTTTTGTACTAGAGAAGTTGTTTTGAACAATCCATCCTAATTCTAAAAGATTTTTTATATGATAAATATTTTCAAGGTGTTCAAACTTTTTAGTATCATAAAACTCTGACAATATATCTATTACCATAAGGCTATCAGTACCTATAATATACTGTTTTGTTAAATATTGTAATAACTTTGTTTCATCTATATTGCATTTTAGTTGTGTGTATATATCTAAAGATTCTATATTTTTTGACTCTATAAATAAGATAACATTTTTCATCATTTATTTTATTCCATTTATTTTAATATATAATATTATACCATTTTATCTATTGATTTAAATATATTTAAAATTGAGCTATTTTAATTAGAACCCATATTCTTTGCTTTTAGACTATCTTTACCTTTAAATTCTTTTTCATCAGCTCTTGAAACTACAAGTTTAGCAATGCTATCAGTTTGTACTGCCACATCTTTTGTTTGTGATGCAATAGTTGCATTTTGTTGCGTTTGTTGGTCTAGTTTATTTACAGCATCATTAATCTGTTCTATACCCATTTGTTGCTCTTTTGAAGCTGTTTCAACATCAGAGATAATAACAAGAGTTTTAGATATAGATTCATTTAGATTAGTATATCCATCTATCATCTCATCTGATATTTTTTTACCACTATGAGCTTTTGTTGTTGCATTCGATACAAGCGCTTTTATCTCATTAGCAGCTTCTGCACTTCTTGAAGCTAGATTTCTAACCTCTTGTGCAACTACTGCAAATCCTTTTCCTGCTTCTCCTGCTGTTGCAGCTTCAACTGCTGCATTAAGAGATAATATATTTGTTTGAAATGCTATTTGGTCTATAACTGATATTGCATCATTTATTGCAGTTACTTCATTGTTTATCTCATCCATTGCAATTGTTGTTTGATTTGCTAGATTTTGACCTTGCGTAACTGAGTCTTTTACTTGATTTCCATGAGTTGCCATAGCTATTACATTTTGTGTATTACTTGTGATATTACTTGTAACCTCTTCTAGGGCTGCGGCTGTTTCTTCTAATGCTGCTGCCGCTTCATTTGAATTTTTATTTAAAAGTTCAACATTTGTAAGTAATATATTTGAACTTTCATCAAGTGTTAAACCATTTTGTTTATTATCGACTAACATTTCTGTAATGGCACCGCCAAGTGTATTTACACCATTTGTTAATCTTAATAGATGTTCTTTAATGCCATCTGTTTTTACTTTATTCATAAAATTACTATTTGAGTATTCTTCAAGGACATTTAAAACTCCATCGATATTATTCTCTAAGTTTTCACCCATTTGATTTAATAATGATGTTAATTCTTTAAGTGCAGGGTTATTAGTATTTATATTTACCCTTTGAGATAAATCACCTTGTTCAAATTCAGAAAGTACAATAATAGTATCATCTATAACTTTTCTATCTTCTTCTATTCCAATTTTAGTTTTAGTAATATTTTCATTTACTACTTTTGCCATAGTTCCTATCTCATCATTTGAATTATCATCTAATAATTTAACATCACTATTTTCTCTATTTAAGTATTTAAAAAATCCAAGTAAACCATTTTGAAAATAATTTAAAGGATTTATCACCACTTTTACAATTACTATATATACTGTAAAAACAATTATTGTTAATAATATAATAGATATTGCAACCATAGAGTTTCTTATACTATTTGGAGTGATTAGAACCTCTGCTTCATCTATCTCACTTAAAATAGCCCACTTTAAATCTTGACCAATTTTTACAGGTGCATATGATGATAATACGGGATTTCCATTATAATCAATTACAATTTCAGTATTTGTTTTACCATTTAAAGCATTTCTACTAGAAACTGTATCTGCCATATTATTATTTGCAAATGATACTTTTAAACTATGCCCCTTTGGGTCTAGGAAACTATCACTTCTCATAAGCTTATCAGAACCAACTAAATAATCCTCTTGAGAATCTCCATATCCTTTTCTAAACTGCATAATCTTATTAATTGATACATCTGATATTTGAAATACTAATACAGCTTCTAATGTTCCAAAAATATCTACAGGTGTTGCTACAAACATTGCAGGTGCACCAGCACTTGGAGCATAAGGTTTCATATCTATAAATACAGGTCTTTTTAGTTCTAAAGCTTTTTGATAAGCTTTACCTAAACCACTATCTTTTAATGGACCATCTTTTAAATTTGCACCAAAGTCAGATTCTTTTGCAGCAGAATAAAGTACATGACCATGCTTTGCATTAACTACAAATATATCATAGTAACCATAATCTTCCATATATCCTTGGTAAAACTTATCATAACTTTTAATTGTATCTTGAATAAATTTTTCTTTTATAGGTAATGGACCTTTGATATCAAATTCTAACTCATCGTAAACATCTTCCATTGAATTAACAATATCTCTCATACCGGGACTTCTAGCTAATACTTTTATATCAGCAATTGTTTTACTAAAAAAATTTGACATCTGCACAGCTTTACTATCTCTTGCTGCAGTTAAAGTATCGTAGCTTTTTTTCATTAAAGCATCTTTTGTAGTTGATACTGAAATAGTTGCTAATATTGTTGCTAGTAAAACTAGTCCTAGAATAGTAATAGATACTATTTTTGTTTTGATTGTTGTGTTTTGAAACATTTTATTTTCCCTACTTAATATAATTGTAATGATTTTGTAACAAGTATACAATAATAAAAACTTATATGTACTTAAATAAAACTTATACTTATTACTTATATTAAGCAATAAAGAAAATTACTATTTATAGTTATTCTTAAAACTTAATATCATTTTATCTATTGATTTGCTAAATTTGTGTAAAATATAAAAAAATAAAAGGAATTAAAATGGCAACAGCTAGTGCAAGACATATATTAGTAGAGAGTGAAGTAATTTGTAATGATTTAAAAGCAAAGATAGAGTCAGGTGAAACAACATTTGAAGATGCAGCAAAAGAGTATTCACAATGCCCTTCAGGTGCTGAAGGTGGAGCTTTAGGAACATTTGGACAAGGCGCAATGGTACCTGAGTTTGATAAGGTTGTTTTTAATGATGAAGTGGGCGTTGTTCATGGACCAGTTAAAACTCAATTTGGTTATCATCTATTAGAAGTAACAGAAAGAAACTAAGTATAACTATTTCTAATAAAAAAGGTAGTTTTTTAACTACCTTTTTTTATACACTATTTTATAGCTTAAACATATATTTAGTACTAAATAGATAAAATGGCAATAATTACAAATTAAAAGGAATATATCATAATGGATATTTTATTAGCAAGAAAAGAGCTTACAAGCAAACCAAAAAAAGTAAATTTTGAAAAATTATTAGAAGAGTTAGTTCAAAAAGAGGAAGAAATCTTTTATTTTGATAGAGAAAATTCTCACAAAGATATGATGGCTATCGTTGATAAGTTTGAAGAAGCTGGTTATGCTGTACACTTTAGAGAAGTTAAGTATGGTTTAGCTGACGATGAGTACTTATACGAAATCCATACATTATAAAATAATAAATTATGAGTAAAAAACTTTTTATTGAAACTTTAGGTTGTTCAATGAATGTTCGAGATACAGAACATATCATTGCGGAACTTAGCGTTCACGAAGATTATGAAACTACGCAAAATATAGAGGATGCTGATTTAATCATCATCAACACATGTTCTGTAAGAGAGAAACCTGTTGCAAAATTATTTTCAGAACTTGGAAATTTTAATAAAAAGAAAAAAAATGGTGCAAAAATTGGTGTATGTGGATGTACTGCTAGTCACTTAGGTGAAAGTATTATTAAAAGAGCTCCATATGTAGACTTTGTGGTTGGTGCTAGAAATGTTTCAAAGATCTCTTTTGCAGTCCAAAATCCAAAAACAGTTGCTATTGATATAGATAACGATGAAACTACTTATGAGTTTGCAGAGTTTAGAAAATCTGTTTACAGAAGTAGTGTAAACATCTCACTTGGTTGTGATAAGAGTTGTACATTTTGTATAGTTCCTGCAACAAGAGGTGATGAGATAAGTATACCTAAAGAGATTATTATCAATGAGATTCAAAGATCAGTTGATACAGGTGCTAAAGAGGTATTTTTACTTGGTCAAAATGTAAATAACTATGGAACTAATTTCTCTGATGGTAGAGAAAAAACAACTTTTACAACTCTACTTCAAGATATATCAAAAATAGAAAACCTAGAAAGAATAAGATTTACATCTCCTCACCCTTTACATATGGATGATGATTTTATAAATGAATTTGCTTCAAACCCTAAAATCTGTAAACAGATACATGTACCTTTACAAGCTGGAAATACAAAAGTCTTAAAAGATATGAAAAGAGGTTACTCAAAAGAGTGGTTTCTAAATAGATGTGAAAAAATCAGAAATCTAGTACCTGATGTTCGAATTAGTACTGATATTATTGTTGGTTTCCCTGATGAAACTAATGAAGAATTTTTAGATACTATTGATGTTATTGAAAAAGTTAAATTTGAAGCAATTTTTAATTTTAAATATTCTCCAAGACCACTAACAGTTGCTGAAAACTTACCAAATCAAGTTCCTGATGATATAGCGAGTACTAGATTACAACAAGTAATTGATCTGCATAAAACACATCAAGATGAACATATGGCTAAATACTTAGGAAAAACATTAAAAGTTTTATTTGAAGATTTAAAACCTAATGGTGAAGTTTTTGGTTTTAGTGATAACTATGTTCAAGTTTTTGTTGAAGGTAGTGAAGAGTTACTTGGAAAAATAGTAGATGTTGAAATTATAAAAACAAATAGAACATCTCTAACAGGAAAAGTAGTATAAAAAAGAAAATATTAGGCTTTATTCAAACTAAAATATTGCCTTATATTTTACAACTTATTGTTAGATTTATATATCTAACAAATAAAAAAATTTATCATTATCCGTTAAATTATAATCCCGAAAATGAAAATTTTATTGTTGCTATGTGGCATGGTGATTT
>CBFDEF010000039.1:0-15328 GCA_965603755.1 uncultured Arcobacteraceae bacterium | reverse complement strand
AATAATGCAAATAAGCAAATAGCTGGTAAATAATGAAACAAAGAACAATTAAAAGAGATGTAGAGATTGTTGGAATTGGTCTACACAAAGGTGTTCCCGTAAAAATGACGCTAGAGCCTTTAGATGATGATATGGGGATAATCTTTTATAGATGTGACGAAGCTATTACTATCCCTTTAACTCCAGAGTATGTTATTGATACTAAAATGGCAACAGTTATTGGAAAAGATGGGGTAGTTGTATCTACTATTGAACATCTATTGTCTGCGATATATGCTTATGGTATTGATAATTTAAGAATCGTACTTGATAATGATGAGGTTCCTATTTTAGATGGAAGCAGTAGTGGTTTTTGTATGCTATTAGATGAAGTTGGGATAAAAGAACAAACTAAAAGTAAAAAAGCTATACGGATAAAGAAAGAGGTAGAGGTTGTAGTTGATAATAAGTTTGTTAAGCTTACTCCCTCAGAGCATATTGTATATGATTTTTCTATTGATTTTGAACATCCTGCAATAGGTGAGCAACGATTTAAATTTGATTATTCAATTGAAGAGTATAAAGAAAATATTAGCCGAGCTAGAACATTTGGTTTTTTACATGAAGTTCAATATTTAAGAAGCATAGGTTTAGCACAAGGTGGAAGTTTAGAAAATGCAATAGTTTTAGATGATCAAAAGATATTAAATCCTGATGGATTAAGATATGATGACGAGTTTGTAAAACATAAAATTTTAGATGCTATTGGTGACATGTCTCTACTTGGATATACAATGATAGGTGAGTATAATGCACATGCAGGGAGTCATCATCTTAATCATTTATTAACAAAAAAACTGTTAGAAGACCCATCAAATTATGAGGTTGTTGAATTAGAGCATGAGCAGGAAAATGTAAAAGTACTTGCAAAAGCTTACTCTATGGTGAATAGTTAAACTATGTGTAAAGTTGAAGTTTTAGTTATCTCAATAGCAAATCCTATATTAGTAGGAATATATAAAGATGGTAACTTATTAGAAACAATAGAATCTAGTGGAAAAACAAGTGATATTTTACCTAATATTTTTAAAGACATTTTAGATAAATTTGATATATCAACAATTTTTTATGTAAATGGGCCAGGTAGCTATATGGCTATTAAAGTTGGATATATATTTTTAAAGACAATATCTATAGTAAAAAATATTGATTTAAAAGCAGCAAATGGATTTGAATTTAATCAAAATAGCCCTATCAAAGCATTAGGAAAAAAATATTTTTTTAATAATAATGATGGTAATATTTCAATTGAATTTTTAAAAGAAACTGATAAATTAATAGATTTTAAATTACCAAAAGAGCTTCAAAAAAATATATTTATTGATGATAGTTTGCCAAATTACCATCTACCAGCAGTATAATAGAAGAATAGAATTAAGGAACAAAATGAAAATAAGTGTACCCGCAACAAGTGCAAATTTAGGACCAGGATTTGATACATTAGGATTGGCTTTAAATATAAGAAATCAGGTTATTATAAAACCAGCAAAATTTCATAGTGTATCATTAAAGGGTGAGGGTTCTGATAATCCAAAATTAAAAGACAATAATATGTTTATATCAACATTTAATGACTTTTATCATAATTTAAGTAGTAAAAAACAACAATTTAGATTTGAATTTCAAAATGAGATACCTTTATCAAGAGGGTTAGGAAGTAGTAGTGCGGTTATTATTAGTGCTATTGCATCTGCATATGCAATTGAGGGGATTAAGCTAGATAATAAAAAGCTATTAAATTTAGCATTAAGTTATGAGTCTCATCCAGATAATATTACACCTGCAGTTATGGGTGGATTTACAGTTTCAACAATTCATGAAAATGAGGTATATTTTATAAAAAAAGATATACCAAAGACACTAAAAGCAGTTGTAGTTATACCTAATAGAGCAATATCAACTAATTTATCAAGAAAAGCTTTACCATTTAAATATTCTAAAGAGGATGCTATATTTAATATATCTCATAGCTCTTTATTAACAGCTGCTTTTATGAGTGAAGATTGGAGAATGTTAAAAAAAGCTTCAAAAGATAGATTTCATCAATATTATAGAATGAAACAGATGCCAGAACTTTTCGCAGTTCAAAAAGTAGCATTACGAAATGGTGCTTTAATGAGTACATTATCAGGAAGTGGTTCAACATTTTTTAATATAGTATATTCAAAAGATGCTCCAAGAGTTGTTAAAAAACTACAAGAAAACTTTCCACACTTTAAAATTTTCGCTTGTGATTTTGATAATGATGGTATATCTATAGAAGATTAAGTGGAGTTTAGATAAAATGCTAAAATTAACTATTAGGACATGTGTATCTTGCAGAGGCAAGTTTACGCAAAAAGTTTTAAATAGACTACAATGTATAGATAAAATGTTAACAAAATATACGGGAATAGGAAGAAGCTTTTATATATGTAATGACTGTTTAAAAGAGACAGGAAAATTAGAAAAAGCGCTTTACAGGCACTGTAAAAACAAAGATAAATATATTGTACAACTTAAGGAGATATTAATAGATGGAAGATAAAGTAAGAGTTTTTGAAATAGCTGAGGAAGCTGGAGCAACGAGTGCAACAGTTATAGATAAAGCGGCAGAATTATCAATTATTTTAAAATCACCACAAAGTAGTGTTTCATTTGAACAAGCAGAAGCTATAACTGAGTTTATAATGACTGGGAAAAGTGAACTACTACCAAAGAAAAAAGTAACTGTTAAAAAGAAAGTAACACCTGAAAAAGAGGAAGAGAAAGAAGAGATTGTATCTCAAGATTCTCCAAAAGATATTGAGCCTAAAGTAGAAGAACCAAAAGCCCAAAAGCCGAAAAGTGAACCTGCAAAGAAAGCTACAGTAAAAGATGTTATCAAAAGAAAAGAATTAAAAATTGTACAAAAAAAGAATCCTGTTGCTAAAGAGGAACCTATTGTAGAACCAAAAATAGTAGAAAAAGCTGAAACTGTCGTTAAAGAAGTTACAGTTGAAAAAACTGTTGAAGTGAAAAAAGAGGAAGTAAAGAAGGAAGAGCCTAAAGTTGCAGAGTCAACAGATAGTTCTGCACCTAAGATTACTCTTAAAAAAAGAGGTCTTACAATTGTTAAGAAAAAACGACCTCAATTAGCAGTAACGGAAGTAGTTCCACAATCAAGAAAGCAAAAGATGGCTTCTATGAGTGATTTATTTGGTGGTAGTCCAGAATTAAAAGAACAATATACGTCAAAATCAAAAAAAGATAGAACGAAATCTGCAGCAAAAGCTCATGATCATGGTAAAAAATTAAAAGTTGAAACAGCAGGTGACTTTAAAGAGTCTGATGAATCAATTATGGGTGAAGAGGTTGTATTACTTGATATGGGACTAATGGAGACATCTAAGTTTCTTAGAGAGACACCAAAACCTAAAAATATAAGAACAACAAAACCAAGTGCCTTTGGAAATGTACCTAGAGGTATTAAAAGAGGTAAGAAAAAGAAAAAGTACAAAGCTAAAGTTGAAGATGTTGAGATAACTGATGTAACTATTCCTGAAGATTGTAGAGTTCATGAATTTGCTGATAAAATTGGTAAAACTTCAGGTGATGTAATTGGTAAACTTTTTATGCTTGGTATGATGGTAACTAAAAATGATTTCTTAGGAAGTGATGAGTTAGAGATACTTGGTGAAGAGTATGAAATTAATATTACAGTAAAAGATGAACTTGAAGATGTAAACTATGTTGAAGATTATGCAGAAGACGAAATAGATAAAACAAATTATGTATCAAGACCTCCTGTTGTAACTATTATGGGACATGTTGATCATGGTAAAACTTCACTTTTAGACAAAATTAGAAGTTCAAGAGTAGCAGCAGGTGAAGCTGGTGGTATTACACAACATATTTCTGCATATACAGTAAATAAAAATGGTCAGGATATCACTTTTGTAGATACTCCAGGACATGAAGCATTTACTTCTATGAGAGTTAGAGGTGCAAGTGTAACTGATATTATTATTTTAGTTGTTGCAGCTGACGATGGTGTTAAACCACAAACTATAGAATCTATTAAAGCTGCAAAAGAGAGTGGCGCTCCAATTATAGTTGCTGTTAATAAAATAGATAAAGAAACAGCAAATATGGATATGGTAAAAGCAGGAATGGCTGAACATGATATGAGTCCTGTTGATTGGGGTGGAGATATTGAATTTATTGGTGTATCTGCAATGACTGGTGAAGGTATTGAAGATTTACTAGAAAATATAATTATTCAGTCTGAACTTTTAGAACTTCAAGCGGATCCAACTGCATTAGCAAAAGCTACTGTAATTGAATCTTCTCAAGTAAAAGGTAAAGGTGCAGTGGCAACTGTTATTGTACAAAATGGTACATTAAGAGTTGGTGATAATATTGTTGCTGATACAACATTTGGTAGAGTTAAAGCACTTCTAGATGATTCTGGAAAGCCAGTTAAAGAGTTAGCATTAAGTAGAACTGGTCAAGTTGTTGGTCTAGGTGATGTTCCAACAACTGGTTCACATTTAGTTGCTCAAAAAACAGCTGCTGAAGCTAAAGATATTGCAACAACAAGAGCTGAACATGCAAGAGCAAAAGAGTTAAGTCACTCTACTAAAGTTTCACTTGATGAGATGGCAGCACTTATTGCAGAGGGTAAAATCAAAGCATTACCAGTTATTTTAAAAGCTGATGCTGGTGGTTCTTTAGAGGCTATTAAAGGTTCACTTGAATCTATTAAAAATGATGAAGTAAAAGTTAAAATTATCTCATCTGGTGTTGGTGGTATTACTGAAGCTGATATTGCTTTAGCTAGTGCAAGTGATGATTGTATTATCCTAGGATTTAATGTTAGACCTACAGGTGCTGTTAAAACTAAAGCTAAGTCTGAAGGTGTTGAGATAAAAACATATAGTATTATCTATGCATTATTAGATGATATTAAAGCTACATTATCTGGTATGATGAGTGCTATAGTTGTAGAAGAAAATACAGGGCAAGCTCAAGTTCTTGAAACATTTGTTGTTCCTAAAGTTGGTACTGTTGCAGGTACTAAAGTAACAGATGGTAAAGTTGTACGTGGTGGATTAGCTCGTGTAATTAGAGATGGTGTTGTTGTTTATACAGGTGCTATTAAATCTCTTAAACGATTTAAAGATGATGTTAAAGAAGTATCTAACGGTTATGAGTGTGGTATTATTTTTGAAAGCTTTAATGACATTAGAGTTCATGATTATATTGAAACATTTATAGAGCATAAAGAAGAACAAAGTATTGACTAATAAAAGTGTAAACCTACAGCGAACTGAGTCACTTCTGGAAGAGTTAATTCCAGAAGCTTTAAGTTCTCTTAATGACCACAGAATCACATCTTTAACAATAACAGAAGTTGATTGTAAAAATGGTAAGTATGATGCAAAAGTTTATTATGATGGTAGTGATTATGATAAAGCTGAACTAAAAGAGATAAGAATGAGTCTAAGAAAAGCAAATGGTGCAATAAAAACTTATGTACTAGGTGCAACTTCGTGGTATAAATGTCCAAATTTTACTTTTATAGTTGATGATATGATGGATAAAAGAGCACGAATGGAAGATCTATTTTCTCAAATATCAAGTAGTTCTACAAAAAAAGAAGAAGAGTAAACAATGGAATTAGAAGAATCAATAAAATTAGCTGTTGAGGGTTGTGGAGTAGATCTATATGATATCCAAACAACTAAAGAGCATAAAGTAAATGTTTTAAGAGTTTATATATCACACAAAGATGGTGTAAATTTAGATAAATGTGCCCATGTTAGTAGAATGATATCACCACTTTTAGATATTCAAGAACCAATGCATGGTAAATATAACTTAGAAGTTAGTTCACCAGGAATTGAAAGAAAATTAAAAACTTTGCATCATTTCAAATGCTCAATAGGTTGTGATGTAAAAGTTAAAGAGTTCTCAACTCAAACTTTTAAAGGCAAACTTTTAGAAGTAACAGATGATGGTGTTATAACTATTGATGATGTTGATAATGGAGTTCAAACTACTCAGTTTGATAATGTTTTATCTGCTTCTACATACTACAATTGGAATAAATAGAGATATTATTTATAAAGTTCTATGCTTTATTTTAAGAGTATAGTTTCTTTATAAATTAAAACAGTAAAAATACATAAAAACCACATCTTTCTATCCTCTAAACTTATTTTCCTTTTTAAAACTTGAATACTTTGTCCGTTTATTTTAAGAAATTACAAAAAATTAAACTAAATTATCTAAATGAAATGACCCTAAAATATATATAAAAAATAGTATAATTGCATAAACTTTAAATAAAAAAGGAAGATAAAATGCATATTGGATTTATAATAGCGGATTGGAATACAATAGACCCAACATCTAGTTCAACTTTAACAATAATTCAAGAGTGTTTAAAAAGAAACCATAAAGTTTCTATAATGTACACAAATAATTTAACAGTTAGAAACAATATTGTTCATGGATTTATAGAAACTATAAATGATATAGATAAAATACCAGAAAATATAACAACATTTTATAAAAAAATAACATTTGATAAAAAGATGAAAGCACTTCATGCTTTTGATTGTTTAATGATAAGAAAAGATCCTCCTATAAATCCTCTAGTATTTAACTTTTTAGATGCTATTAAAGATGATGTTGTAATTTTAAATGATGTTGATGGTATTAGAAAAGCAAACAATAAACTGTATACTACAACATTTCATGACCCACATAATACTTATTTACCTATTACTCATGTATCAGGAAGTAAAAAATTTATCAATAGAACTATCGATGAATCGGAAGCGGAAAAAATGATACTAAAACCACTTGATGGTTCAGGTGGTCGAGGTGTAATTGTCCTAGAAAAAAATGCAAGAGAAAATATAAACTCACTTTTAGATTTTTATATTGATGATACTGGTGATAACTATGTAATTCTTCAAGAATTTATAGAAGGGGCAGATCAAGGTGATGTAAGAGTTATGATGTTAAATGGTAAATTTATAGGTGCATACAATAGAAAACCAGCAACTGGAGAGATAAGAGCAAATATCCAGCAGGGTGGTACAGCACATAAATATACTTTAACTGAAAGTCAAAAAAGAATATGTAAAAAAGTTGGTACTAAACTTTTAGCAGATGGATTATTTTTTGTAGGTCTTGATATGATAGGGGATAAGATACTTGAAGTAAATGTATTAAATCCAGGTGGAATTACAAATATAAATAAACTTGATAAATTAAAACTTCATAAATTAGTTGTAGATTTTATAGAAGAAAAAGTTGATGAAAAAATTGAAAAAAGAGTTGAATTAGAATATTTACTTAAAAGATTAAGTGAACTTAGAGAATAACTAGAATTATTTTATGATATATTAAATCTTGATAGTTTAATAGTAGGTAGAAATTATTGACATAGAAAGGATTAGAAATAAATAATGAATAAAAATGAATTTATGAAATTGGCTATAAAAGAAGCTTGGAAATATCAGCTTCTTACTTATCCTAATCCAGCAGTAGGTGCTACTGTTGTTAAATCAAATAAAATTTTAAGTGTTGAAGCCCACAAAATGGCGGGTCTTCCACATGCTGAAGTTAATGCTTTAAAATCTGCATATCTTACAAAATATAAAGACTCAGAATTATTTAATCTAACAACATCACATGATATTCACAATTTTTTAATTAAAAACCATAATGATTTTTTTAAAGATTGTGAAATATATGTTACATTAGAACCTTGTAATCATACAGGTAAAACACCTGCTTGTGCAATGTTATTAGAATCAATTGGTATAAAAAAAGTATATATAGGTACACTTGACCCAAATAATGAAGCCTCGGGTGGAAAACAAAGACTTGAAAATAGAGGTATAGATGTTGAAATAAATATTTGTAAAAATGAAACTGATAAGCTTCTTTATCCTTTTGTAAAATGGCAAAAAGATAAATTTACATTTTTTAAATTAGCTATGAGAGAAGATGGTAGTATTGATGGTGGATATATTACTACAAAAGATTCTTTAACTTTGGTTCATAATATAAGAACAAAATTAGACATAATGGTTATAGGTGGTCAAACAGTAAGAATTGATAAACCAACACTAGATGCTAGATTTGCTTCGCAAAATATAGCACCAGATATTTTAATATATTCAAAATCTGATAAATTTGATAAAGAGATACCACTTTTTAATGTGAAAAATAGAGATATATTTATAGATGATAATTTAGAATTATTAGAAAAAAATAATTTTATTATGATTGAAGGTGGATATAATTTACTTGAAAAGGTAAAATGTTATTGTGATTATTTGCTTATATTTATATCCCACAAAAAAACAGAAAAAAATAAATTTGATATAGAAAAGTTTGGATTTAAAAAAGTATATTCATATTTTATTAATGATTATGATGAGATAGTTTTTTTAGTAAAAAATTGATGAACATAATAATATCAAAATATAAAAATAGTACAAAAATTATAGTACAAAAATATATGTCAGTAAAAGATGTAGATTATTTTTTAGAAGCTACAAAATATATAGATATTACATATGAAATAAATTTTATAAATATCAGGGTATTGCCTTTAGAAGTTTTAAAAAGAATTTATGTAATAAAAGATAATTCAAAAATTTTTACTGATGAAATATCCCTTAGAGGTGATTTTAAGAGTTTTAATATTGATGCAATTTATGAAGATGATAATTTAAAGATAAAAAAGCAGAATAAGATTTGTTTTATAGGAATTGGTGGAAGTGCAGGAAGTTTAGAAAAAGTTATGAGTATTGTTAAAAATCTCCCTTTGGCTAATATCTCAATATTTATACTAATTCATCAACAAGAAGATAAAAAGTCTTTGTTAGAAAAAATTTTACAAAATCAAACATCATACTATAACGTTGTGGAGGTAGAATTTAATCAAAAAGTGACCCCTAAAACAATCTATATTGCACCTCCAGGTAAACATATGATAATAGAAAATGGATATATATATTTAATTGATACAGAAAGGAGGAACTTTTCAAAACCATCTATTAGTGTATTGTACAACTCTTTGGCAAAGGAATACAAAGGAGAATTGTTGTCAATTTTATTATGTGGATATGGTTATGATGGTTCAGATTCATTAAAAAATCTAAAAAATAATGGTGCAACAGTAATTATTGAAGACTCAAAAGAGTGTGAGGCAACCCCAATGCTAGATAATGCAGTAAAAACTGGTAATTATGATGCTATTTTAGCACTTGATGATATCAATAAATATATTTTTAACTCAATAAAAAATATATAGAATATAAATAAAGTAGATGAGATTCTTTTTTTAAGAAAACTATAAAATTGTTATAGTACTATCTCATTATAAAATAATAAGTTTTAAAAAGGATAAACAATATGTTAGATTTTGCAATTATAGGTGGAGGTCCTGCTGGACTTACTGCAGGGCTTTATGCAACTCGTGGTGGATTAAAAAATGTTACAATGTTTGAAAAAGGTATGCCAGGCGGTCAAATAACACAAAGTAGTGAAATAGAGAATTATCCTGGACAACTTGAAGTTGTTACTGGTATGGAACTTATGGATAAATGGCCAGAACAATGTAAAAAATTTGGTTTAAAACATGAGATGAGTGAAGTTAAACAAATTACTAAAAATAATGACGTATTTACTATTACATTAGGAAATGGTAATGAAGTAGAATCAAAATCAGTATTATTAGCAACAGGAAGTGTTCCTAAACCTTCTGGAGTTAAAGGTGAAACTGAATTTTTTGGTAGAGGTGTAAGTACTTGTGCTACTTGTGATGGTTTTTTCTATAAAGGCAAAGATGTTGTTGTTATGGGTGGTGGAGATACTGCTGTTGAAGAAGCAATATTTTTAGCAAATATTTGTAAAACAGTTTATATCGTACACAGAAGAGATTCATTTAGAGCTTCACCACATGAAGTAGAAAAGTTAGAAAAATATGATAACATCGAATTGGTAATGAATCATACTACTGAAGAGATTATTGGTGATGCCTCTGGAGTAACTGGTGTGATAGTAAAGTCAAAAGAGACAAATGAGTTAAGAACATTAGATGTTTTAGGTGCATTTGTTTTTGTTGGTCGTGATGTTTTAAATCAAACACTGGTACAAGAAGATGGAAGTTTTTTATGTGAAGTAAATGAATCTGGAGAAGTGATTGTTGATTTAAAGATGAAAACAAATATAGATGGTTTATTTGCAGCAGGTGATATTAGAATTGATGCTCCAAAGCAAGTTGTTTGTGCAGCAGGTGATGGTGCAATTGCTGGTATAGGTGCTATAGCTTATTTACAATAAAAATATTAAGAAAAAAAGATATAGAGTTAGTTTAAAAATATATCGGTATAATGCGTTAAATGAAATTAAACCTTAAGGTGTGTAGATGTTAAAAGTTGGGATTTTAGGAAGTACGGGTAGAGTTGGTTCTTTACTTATTGATGATTTAGCTGAAGATGAATTAGCTTGTGTTGGAAGTGTTCATGTTTTTGATGAATTAACTAAAGCTTTACCTGAAGATGCAGTTGTTACAAATGATATGCAAACTATGTTAGATGCTTGTAATGTTGTAATAGATTTTTCAGCACCATCGGCAACGGAAGATCTACTTTCTACTATTGTTAAATCAGGTGTAGGAAAACCATTAGTTATTGCAACTACAGGTTTTAGTGAGCATCAAAAGAATCTTTTAATAGAAGCTTCTAAAGTTGTACCAATTTTGTATGCTACAAATATGAGTCTTGGAGTTGCAGTTTTAAATAAATTAGTGGCGCTTGCTTCTAAAACTTTAGCTGAATTTGATTGCGAAATTGTTGAACAGCACCATAGACATAAAGTTGATTCTCCAAGTGGTACAGCATTAACATTAGCTGAGCATGCTGCTGAAGCTAGAGGTTTAGACCTTGATAATGTAAGAGTTTCTGGAAGAGATGGAATTATTGGAGCTAGAACAAAAGATGAGATTGCTGTTATGAGTTTAAGAGGTGGTGATATTGTTGGTCGTCATACTGCTGGATTCTATAATGATGGTGAATTTATAGAGTTAAATCATACTGCTACTGCTAGAAATACTTTTAGTAGAGGTGCAATAAAAGCAGCAAAATGGTTAGTTTCACAAGATGCTGGTTTATACAGTATAAATGATTGTTTAGGATTATAATATGTGCGCAATAGTTGGAATTTATGGTAATGATGATGCTTCTAAGTTAGCTTCTGCAGCATTGTTTGCAATGCAACACAGAGGTCATGAAGCTACTGGTATTAGTGCTGGTGGTGATAATAGTAAAAAAATTGTTACTGTTAAAAACAGAGGTTATGTACGAGATGTATTTGACGAAGAAGCTTTTAAAGTTTTAAAAGGGAATATGGCAATTGGTCATAATAGATACTCAACAGCTGGTAGTGATTCAGTATTTGATGCACAACCAATTCAGGCAAAATATAAACTGGGTGAAATATCTATTGTTCATAATGGAAACTTAATTAATAAAGAGGAAGTTAGACAAAGACTTATTGATGAAGGTTCAATTTTTCAAACAGGTATGGATACTGAAAACTTGATACATCTTATTGCAAAATCAAGTCAAGATAAACTAAGAGATAGAATCACAAAGTCTTTAACAAAAGTAAAAGGTGCATATAACTTTATAATTCAAAGTAGAAGTAAACTTTTTGTTGTTAGAGATCCTCATGGAATTAGACCACTTAGTATTGGTAAACTAAGATCAGGTGGATATATTGTAGCTAGTGAAACTTGTTGTTTTGACCTTGTAGATGCAGAGTTTGTAAGAGATGTAAAACCAGGTGAGATGTTAATTTTCTCAAAAGATTTTGAAGAACCAGAATCAATTATGTTAGATGATACTCAAGAGTTTAGACCATGTGCATTTGAATATATATATTTTGCACGACCTGATAGTGATATCGATGGTAAAAATGTTTATGCTACAAGAGAATGTATGGGTAAAGTATTAGCTCAAAATGATAAAGATTTACTTGATGCAGATATGGTTATCCCTGTACCTGATAGTGGTGTTCCATCAGCTTTAGGATATGCAAAAGAATCTGGAATTCCATTTGAGCTTGGTATTATTAGAAACCATTATGTTGGTAGAACTTTTATTGAACCAACTCAAGCTATGAGAAATATGAAAGTAAAAATGAAACTTTCTCCAATGAAGTCACTAATTGAGGGTAAAAAGCTTGTTGTGATTGATGATTCAATTGTTCGTGGTACTACAAGTAAAAGAATCGTTAGAATGCTAAAAGATGCAGGTGCAGCTGAAGTTCACTTTAGAGTTGCATCTCCTATGATAAAACATCCTTGTTTTTATGGTATTGATACACCTACAAAAGAGGAGCTTATTAATGCAATGAAAAGTAAAGATGAAGTTCAAGAGTATATTGAAGCAGATTCTTTAGAATATCTTTCTATTGATAATTTGAAAGATGCTTTAGGACATGATAGAAGATATTCTTTAGTTAGTTTTGATGGCGATTATTTCGTAGCATAAGGTAGTGGGAAAAATTGACAAATTTAAATACAATAGGTAGATATTGGAAAGATAAATATGGGGAGAAAGTATACAAAATTCCAATTAGTATAACAGGGTTTACATGCCCTAATATTGATGGAACTGTAGCAAAGGGTGGTTGTACCTTTTGTGAAAATGATTCTTTTGCTCCAAATTTACAAAAAGATAAAAAATCTGATTTCAAACTACATCCAGATAATAAAAATAATCCATATTTAGGAAATCAACTTTTACAGTTACAAACTCAATTTGAAACAACAAAAGAGAATTTAACTAATAAATTTGGTGCAAATAAATTCATAGTATATTTTCAATCATTTACTAATACATATGCACCTATAGAAACTTTAAAAGCTTTATATGAAAAAGCATTAAGTTTTGATAATGTTGTGGGTTTAAGCATTGGAACTAGAACTGATAGTATTACAGATGAAGTTTTAGATTATTTAGAAGAGTTAAATAAAACTAAAGAGATATGGGTAGAGTATGGAATACAAACAATTTATGATTCTACATTAGAAAAAATAAATCGTGGACATAACTTTGCAAATATAAAAGAGTGGATTAAAAAAACAAAAGATAGAAATTTATTAGTTTGTGGTCATATGATATTTGGACTTCCAGATGAAGATCAAGATATGATGCTAAAAAGTGTAGAGGAATCTTTAAAATTAGATATTGATTCTATTAAGTTTCATCCACTTTATGTTGTAAAAAATACAATATTAACAAAAGATTTTAAAGATGGTTTATTTACACCTATAGATGAAGAGCTTTATTTAGATACTTTAGTTAAGTCTATTAAAATGCTTCCTTCTAATGTATCTATATCAAGAGTAACTGCTGGTATTAGTGATGATTCATTATTATCTCCAATGTGGTGTAACAATAAACATAGACAGATGTATAATATTAAACAGGCACTGTTAAAAGAGGGATTAATCTACTAATAATAAAGGATAACTAATGTTATTTCTATTTACAATACTTTTGGTATTTATTATATTATCAAGAATAATAGAAACATCTACAAAGATACCAACAACATTAACTTTAATAGTATTATCCTTTTTATTATCATATTTTTCACCAGAAGTATTAAATATATCAAATGAGCAGTTTGATGAGATATTATACCTTATGTTACCAGTTATACTTTTACCTGATATACTTAATATATCTACTAGTGAGCTTAGAAAACATTACAAAGAGATAATATACTTAGCTCTTATTGCTGTAATATTATCTATATCACTTGCTATATTTGTTACACCATTTTTATTACCTCAATATAATTTTACTATAGGTATGTTACTTGCACTTTTCTCTATGCTAATGGCAACAGATGCTATAACAGTTTCTAGTATAATGTCAAAATTTAAATTACCAGAGAAATTGAAAATTTATGCAGAATCTGAATCATTATTTAATGATGTTACAGCATTAATTATTTTTTATTTTATTGCATTGCCAATGATTAGTGGTGGTGATTTAATTATATTTGATATAAATATGACACTATTAAAAGTTTTGTTTTTATCCACAACAATTGGTATGATTGTTGCATATATCGGATACTTCTTTATTAAGATTTTAAAAAATTCTTTTGATCAATTTTTAGTAATTTATTTAATTGTAATTGTATCATTTATGACTGCTGAGCATTTTCATATTGCTGGAATTTTATCAATAGTTACTTCCGTATTAACATTTAAATATTTAGTAAAAAAAGAGTTATCAAATAATAAAATACAAAATTTTGATGAAAATGACCAAGATATAGAATCATCTTTAATAGCATTACTAAAAAGAGTTCCAGCACTAACAAAAAAAGGATTTAGAGAGTATAAAATAGAGGCAGAATTTATTGGGATATTTGCTAATGCAATTGTATTTATGATTGTTGCAAATTTAATCGATATAAGCTTATTAATTAACTATTCAAAAGAGATAATTATTATATTTATTGTTACGACAATTATAAGATTTATAGCAATTGGTTCAATGATAACAAGATTAAAATTACCACAAAGATGGACTAAATCTTTGACATACTCTGGTGCAAAAGGTGCATTAGCAATTATTATGGTTCACTCTTTACCTAGTACTTTTATCTACAAAGAGATGTTTGATGCTATTGTTGTTGGAAATGTTTTATTAACAACATTTATTTATACTATATCTCTTATGATTCATATAAACAAAAATGAAATTGAATATAAGCAAGATATTAAAAATACAAATGGTTTATCAGATGAAAAAATATCTGCACTAAATTTAGTTGATCTATTAGAAAAAGATATATTAACAGGTGCATATTCTCAAACTTTTATTGAGGAAATAATTGAAAAAGAGTTGAAAAGATCACAAAGGTATAAAACAGAATTTTCATCTATTTTAATAGATTTTGGAAATAATAAAAAAGATGATAATATGTATCAAACTATTGGAAAAATTGTTAATGAAAAAATAAGAATAAATGATTATTTTGGTAAGCTTAGTGAAGAAAGATTTATTATTTTAACCTCAAGTACATCATTAAGTGGGGCTATGATTTTAGCAGAAAAGATTGAGACACTTTTTAGAAAAAATGATAATATTTCAGATACAGATATTATATCATTTGGTATTACTCAATCAAATGACATAGATACTTATCAGAGTATAATGGAAAAATTAGATGATGCAGTTAATAAAGCAAAAAATGATGAAACAAAAGGGAG
>CBFDEF010000038.1:0-16003 GCA_965603755.1 uncultured Arcobacteraceae bacterium | reverse complement strand
AAAGATATCATGAGAAACTATTAGTAAGATTTTCTCATTGGTTTACAAATGGAGATGTAGAGTTTTTTGAGAAGTATAAAGATGCAGTTAGATGGTTAGAAAAATGAAAAAATTAAACAAGAATAGTTTATTTTTAGGTAGTTTTATTATTATATTATTTACAACTATATTGTTTATAATATTGGTATATATAGAATATAAAAAAGAATATATTTATATATTTATATCTTTAGTATCTTTAACGCTTTTGATTATTTTAGATTATTTTTTAAAGTTTATCTTTAAGTATCAAAAAGAACTTATAGATCAAAATAATATATATGAACAAAAGATTTTCGAAGAGATTGAAAAGAGTAGGTTAGTATGTAATCAATCTAAAAGTTCAAGTATGAAATATTTTATAAATAAGATATCACATCATTGGAGACAAAAACTCTCTGTAATTACACTTCATGCAAGTAGTATATCAGTGAAGAAAGAGATGGGAATTCAAAGTGAGACAGAGACTATTTCAGCCATGAAGGATATTGTAAAAACTACACAAAACTTATCTGATACTTTATGTGTTTTAGGAACTGGTTTTAATACAAAAACAGATAAAGCAAATTTTATATTACTTGATTTGGTTGATAATATAGTATATAGTATGGAGGATATACTAAAAAAGAAGAAGATAAAGGTATCTATTAATATTGATAAAACGATTAAAATTATTAGTTATAAAAATTATCTTACAGATATTATATTGAGTATTTTAGATAATTCTATTAATGCTTTTGAGACAATTAGTGGTAAAAAAAAGATAATTTTAATAGATGCATATTTTGAGATTGATAATTTAATAATAAAAATAAATGATAATGCAGGGGGGATAGATGAAGATATCATTCATAAAATTTTTGATCCGTATTTTACTACAAAAAATGATGGACAAACAGAAGGTTTAGGTTTATTTGTTTCACGGGAGTTGATGTTAAATAACTTAATAGGAGATATAGAGATAGATAATTTTGAATTAAAGATTGATAATCATATGTATAAAGGTGTAGAGTGTATGATAATTATTAAACTATAACACTGTTTTGCCACATATAAGTATTATAGTGTGTTATTAAAAAATTTGATGGGATGTGAGCATATGTTTGAAGTAATAAATATTTTAATGGTTATTCTTTCTGTATTAATATCTATATATTTGTTAGTAAAAGAAAAAGAGTTACATAAAGATAAAATCCCATTTAGTAAGTGTATTAAATAATATAGAGAAATGGATAATAAATATGAGTAAAAAAATAAAAATATTAGTGAAAAATGCTAAACTTTTAAACATACTTGTTATAGAAGATGAGGTAAATACAAAACTTGAAATAAAAGAAGTTTTATCTATTTTCTTTAATAGAGTTGACTTAGCATCTAATGGAGAGCAAGGACTTGAGAGTTATATAAAATATCAAAATAAAAACAGTGTTTACTATGATATAGTGGTTACAGATGTATATATGCCTAAAATGGATGGTATAGAATTGTCAAAAGAGATTCTAAAAATTAATCCAAATCAGGTGATAATAGTATTCTCTGCAAATGACAGGTTCTCTAAAATGGTTGATTTAATCAATGCTGGAGTAAACTATTTTATTCAAAAACCATTTAGTAAAAAAATTATGACAAAAGTATTATTAAAAGCAGTCAAAGAGGTTGTTAATGATCTTCTTATAGAAAAATATCATAAAAAAGTAGAAACTATAAATTCTAAATTAGAACAAAAGACAAAACAGCTAAATGATTTAAACTCTAATTTAGAGTTAAAAGTTAATGAACAAACAGCATCCCTTAAAAAACGGTTGTATTATGACATTTTAACAGAACTTCCAAAAAGAAATAAACTAATGGAGGATATGAAAGAGTATAAGAATATAGGGATGCTATTGATTAATGTAAATAGATTTAAAAATATAAACAATGCTTATGGCTATAAAATAGGTGATACAGTTTTAAAAAAATTTGCAAATATTTTGAAAACGATTGCAAAAGATAATAACTGTATGTTATATTCACTTTCTGGTGATGAGTTTGTATTTGTAAGTTTAGAAGCAAAAGTGGCTAAAAAATGTATTGAAACTGCAAAAAACCTTGTTAGTAGTATAGAAAAAACAGGTATAAATATACAAATTGATGGGGATAATGTAAATATCTTCTTAAGTGTAACTGTAGGTATTTCACATGGGGATGATGAACCTTTACTGGCGGCTGATATGGCATTGAAATATGCTGTTAAAAAAAGAGTCCCTTATATACTCTATACAAAAGAGCTTCATATTAAGAAAGATGTTAGTGATTATATAAAATGGACAAAAACTATAGTTGATGCTATTAAAGAGGATGGGGTGCAACCATTTTATCAGCCGATTATTTATGATAATAATAAAATAAAATATGAGTGTTTGATAAGAATTGTAGAGAATGAGAAGGTTATATCACCTTTTTTATTTTTGGATATTGCAAAAAAGATAAGATATTATACCAGTCTTACAAAAATTATGATAGAGAAGTCATTTAAAGAGTTTGAAAAAAGGGATAATGAATTTTCTATTAATTTCTCTTTTGAAGATATTTTAGATAAAGAGGTGGTAAACTTTTTATTAAAAAAACTTAATGAATACAAGGTTAATAAAAGATTAATTATAGAGATATTAGAGAGTGAGAATATTGATGACTTTGAGATTTTAAAAGATTTTGTAAAAAAAATGAAAATACTAGGTGTTAGAATTGCCATAGATGATTTTGGAAGTGGTTATTCAAACTTTTCTTATATATTGCAGATGAAGCCAGATTTTATAAAAATTGATGGTTCAATTATAAAAAATATTGACCATTGCCAAAACTCTTACAATATAGCTAAATCTATTACGCAATTTGCAAAAAGGATTAATGCAAAAACAATTGCAGAATATATCCACTCAAAAGATGTATATGATAAAGCAAAGAAACTTAAAATAGATGCATTTCAGGGATTTTATTTTAGTGAGCCAAAAAAAAATGTTATTGATATAAATTTAAAAAAGGATAAATAATGGAAGTAATAACAGATAATTTTAATAATATTACTATAAATGAAATGTACACAAAACTATCTCCAAAATTTGATCGTTTAAGTGAGGAAAAGAGTATAGAAAATATTGATACTTTATCTAGTAAAAACTTTTTAGAAAATTATCTAATTAATTCTAACTCTAATGATAATTCTTTGGATATATTAGAAACTTCTAAAAATAAAAAAGTTATTACTAATGATAGTATAGATATTAATATCCTTAATACAAATCAGGCATATTTAAATAAAATGTTACTTCAAGCATCTAAAGAGTGGAACTAAATAAACACTTTGTAAATAATTACATTATTTAATATTAAACTCACATTTTTACCACTAATTGTTATTATAATTAAACAAATAAAAAAAGGAGTTTAAGATGGAAAGTGTATTGTTTTTTGGAGTTAGTGGATTATTGATTTCGATGGCTATGTATCTGAATATATTAGATAATCTGGATGCAAATGGGTAGTATATTATAAAATTTATATTTTATAACACAAAAATAACACAACTTTACTTTATAATTTTGTAAAGTAAGTTTGCAGTTAGTTGATTTACTTAATTAAAAAAAGGGAGTCCAATATGGCAAAAGTATCAAAAAAAGAGTTGAAGAAGATTGAACTAAAAAAAGCGGCAAAGAAAAAAGAAGCTAAGAAAGCGGCAAAGAAAAAAGAAGCTAAGAAAGCGGCAAAGAAAAAAGCGGCTAAAAAAGCATCAAAGAAAAAAGCGGCAAAGAAAAATAAAAAGAAGTAACTCTACTTCTTAGAAAAACAACCTTCATAGGTTGTTTTTTAGAATAATCAATACAACCTAACTTTTTATTGTTTAAATATTTAAAATCATGCATATAAAATATGTTCAGTATATAATATCAAATTATAACACTATTTTGCCATATATTGAGAATATACTGTCACATAAAAAAATTAAATTTTGAGTGTTCTGTGGAGTTAACTATTTTAGTTGCAAAAAAGTGAAATAATATTCTTTTTTAAAATGGATTAAATAATATGGAGAAAATATGAAAACATATAATTATAAATATATAAACGAAGAAGAATTAAAGTACTATATTAATACAAATTTTAAAGTAGAAGATAGAAAAAAAGAGATTTTAATTCAAATATTTACTGCCATAGCAAGCATGGAATATATACAAAGTTTACTTGATATTTTAAATGAATTATTGCCAAAAGTTAAAATTATAGGAGCAACAACTAGTGGGGAAATTATTAATGGAAAATCTATAGAAGATAGTGTAATTCTTAGTTTTTCAATATTTAATACAACAACAATAGATACAACCATAATATCGCATGAAATAGATAATGAGATCTCTAGTTTTAAGATAGGTGAAACAATAATTGAAAATCATATTAAAGATGATACAAAAGTTATGATTCTTTTTACTGATTGTATAAATACATTGGCAAATGAGCTATTAGATGGCATTAATAGTGTTAATAGAAGAGATATAATTATTTCAGGTGGTGTTGCAGGTACTTTTGATAGGAGTTATATATTTAATGAAAAGGAGATAACCTCAAATGGTGTAGTTTTTGCTACTTTAAATAATCATAATTTAAATATTTTTACACATTATAATAGTGCGTGGGTACCAGTTGGAAAAAAGATGATTATTACTAAGTCAATAAAAAATATAGTTTATAAAATTGATGATAGAACAGCTTGGGAAACATATAAATACTATTTAAATATTGATATAAGAAATAATTTATTGGAATATGCGTTAGAGTTTCCTTTGATTATAGAGGATAATAAAAATTTAAAAGCAAGAACGCCAATAAAGTGTTTTGATGATGGTTCAATACAGTTTGCAGGAAATATAACTGAGGGAAAACAAGTTAGTTTAGCTTATGGAAATATTGATTTAGCGATTAAAAATAGTAAAAAGACAAGTGAACTACTTTCTAAAACAGCGGTGGAGTCAATTTTTGTATATTCGTGTATTGCAAGAAAGAGATTACTTGGTAGTTTTATAGACATGGAACTTTCCCCTTTAGACAAAATCGCTCCCGTATCTGGATTTTTTACTTATGGTGAATTTTTTTTAGAAGGTGATGATTGTCAATTGCTCAATGAGAGTATGAGTATATTGGCTATTAGTGAAAGTACTGACATATCAATAAATAGTGATATTGAAAACCCAAAAAGAGATTTTAGAAAAAATAGAACGCTAAATGCCTTAACACATTTGATAAATACTTCAACAAAAGAGTTACAAGATGAGATTGAAGAGAATAGAATAAAAGAGAAACTTTTAGCACACCAATCTAAGCTTGCATCTATGGGTGAGATGGTAGAAAATATAGCACATCAATGGAGACAACCATTAAGTACATTAAGTGGTAGTATTCAAAATATTACAATTGCATACAATAATGGTATGTTGACAAAAGAGTTTCTTGAAAAACAAAATGCAAGAGCTATTGAGGTTGCAGGTTATATGTCAAATACTATAAATGACTTTAGAAACTTTTTTTCAAATAAAGATACACTAGATGAGTTTTTTGTAGAAGATGTTATATTAAAAATTATTAAGATGCTTGAGTTAACATTTTTAAATTATAATATAAATATAATATTAAAGAATAAAAATGATGAAAAACATTTATGTATAAGTGATATGGGATCAGTAACTCAGGTTTTATTAAATTTAATATTTAATTCAAAAGATGAGTTGCAAAAGCTAACAAGTAAAGTGAAAAATATAATCATCTCAGTAAGTGAAGACCTCTTTTATTATAAAATTGAAGTATCTGATAATGGGACTGGAATAAGTAGAAATATAATAGAAAAGATTTTTGATCCATATTTTACAACTAAAGATACAGGTACAGGGATAGGTTTATTTATGTCATATCAAATAGCTAAGGAGCGATTGGGTGGGGAGATTACTTGCAATAAAGTAAAAGAGGGTGCTAGTTTTACATTTTCTTTTTTAAAGGAGTTGAAATGAAAAGTAAAAATATTTTAGAAAATATTAAAATACTGTATGTTGAAGATGATAGTGACTTAAGAGATACTATATCTGATACATTAAGTTTATATGAAATTGATTTTGAAACTGCGTGTGATGGTTTAGATGGTTTAGAAAAGTTTAAAAAGAATAAGTTTACTAAAGGAATCAAAACTTTTGATTTGATTATTAGTGATATAAAAATGCCAAATCTTAATGGTGTTGATATGATGAAAAGTATAAGAAAAATTGATGATAAAATACCTTTGATTTTCACTACAGCATTTAATGATAGTGATTATTTACTTGGAGCTATTGCATTAAGAGCAAATAGTTACTTAATAAAGCCATTAGTAGCAGAGGAACTTATTGAGGAGATATCGAATATAATAAAACCTATACTACAAAATAAAGAGTTAGAAAAACAGAAGAAGATTATAAATAATCAGGCTATTGAATTATTGATAAATAAACTTTTATTATCAATATCAGATCAGTGGAAAAATCCACTTTCACTTATTTGTGCAATTTCAACAAAACTTAGAGTTCAATTGGAACTTGAGAATCTAGATTTAGAAAAATTAGATAAAGAGTTGGAGAGCATAGAGGGTTATGCTTCAAATATGTCTGATATTTTACTTAACTATGAAAAACTTTTTATATCATCTCTAAATGATAAAATAATACTAAAAGAGTTAATAGAAGAGATAGTTTTATTTTTAAATTTATCAACTATTAATTGTGATATTAAATATATAGTTGATATTGAGGATAGTTTATATTTTAATTGCAAACGGACTGAATTAGTACAAATTTTATTGATTGTGTTTCAAAATTTTATAAAAAATTATAATAATCAAAATCTAATTAAAGAAAAAGTAAAAATTTATACACATTTTGATGATGAATATTTAATATTAGATATCAAACCAGATTTTGATAATGAAATAGAAATTGATAACTTGCTACAAGATGTAATACAAAAAAATATGAAAGAGTTTTGTGATGGAACAATGGTAACAAATAGATCAGTAACATCATTGTATATCTCGAAAGTAAAGTTACTCAATTGTAAAGAAAATTTAAACTAAAACTCACACCTTTACTACAACTTACCTATATAATAATTTATAAATAAAAAAGGGTGGAAGATGATAAATATATTATTTTTAGGGCTTGGTGGTTTGTTGGTATTTGCAGCTATGTATTTAAATGTTTTAGATTCTGTGGATTAGATTATGAAACTAAAACTTATTAATTTGGAAGTAAAGTTAGTACTTTTAATGCTTTCTATAAGTGGAAGTGTTAATGTTTTTTTACTTTTTTTAATTTCTTCTTAGATGATTTTTCTAATTTTTTTTATAAAAAGGTTTCAATATAAATTGACCTATACTTATATCAATGAGATCTATCATATATTTGGTATCGCTATGTGCAGATAAGAAAATAATATGCGCGTTGGACTCTATATCCTTTATTTCTCTGGACATCTCTGCCCCATTCATCTTTGACATACTAATATAATATTTTCTTTTGCTTTAATTAGATATAATAATATTATTTATTTTTAAAAGGTGCTAAAATTGACTGATTCTAAAGAGTTATCTAAATTATTAAAAGAGATTAAAATTTTATATGTAGAAGATGAAGAAGAAGCTAGAAAAAATATATTAGAGATATTAAATAAATTTTCAGATAATGTATTTTTAGCTTCTAATGGTGAAGAAGCTTTTGAAATTTTTGAACAAGAGTCGGTTCAGTTGATTATAACAGATATAGAGATGCCAGTTCTGGATGGAATTAAACTTATAGAAAAAATTAGAAAAGATGATGTTGTTATACCTGTGATTATGATGACTGCTTTTACAACTAGTGATTATTTATTAAAATGTGCAAATCTAAATATACAAGCTTATTTAGTAAAGCCAATAGAGTATAAAACACTAAAAGAAGCTTTATATAAAGTAACTGAATATTTAAATTTAACATCAAATTTATATCTTCATATATCAAAAGAGTTGTCATATGATAAGATGAACGGTGTTCTAATAAATAATAAAATAGAAGAGATACATTTAAATAAAAAAGAGAAATCTTTGATGAATTTATTGGTTGATCATAAAAATAAACTTGTAACTTACTCAGAGATTGAACATACAGTTTGGAATGATTATGATGAGGTTATGACAGAATCTGCACTTCGTACAGTTATAAAAAACTTACGGAAAAAATCAGAAACTAAGTTTATTGATAATGTGGCAGGTTTAGGATATAAAATCCATATTTATAAATAAAGGTTATTTACTCATAAATTCCATAAATTTTCTAAGAAGTTTTGGATTTAACTCCCTTTTCATATGATTATGCATAATATTAAAAGCCTCAAAAGATTTCATAGCATCTTTATATGATCTTTTTGTTGTAAGTGCATCAAAAATATCAGCAATTGACATTATTTGTGCAAAGATATGTATATGTTTTTCCTGAAGTCCCTTAGGATAACCGCTTCCATCTAGCTTTTCATGATGTTGCTCTACAATATCTAATAATAGTTGATTTGTTTCACCTAACTCATTTAAAATTTCTACTCCAAATGTAGGATGACTTTTCATTATATTAAACTCTTCATCTGTAAGTTTTCCATCTTTATTTATAATCTCACTTGGAATTTTTCTTTTCCCTAAATCATGCATAACACCAGCCATACCTAAAAGTTTTAGATTCTCTTCGCTTAAATTTAAATACTCACCAAATGCTAGTGCATATGTAGAAACATTTACACTATGTGTATAGGTATAATAATCGTGAGAAGTAACTTTTAGCATCGCTTTTATAGCTGTTTTATCAGATAAAATTAGATTAACTATATCTGAAATTACATCAGAAGCTTGATCTATTTTTTTTGCACTTAGTTCACCATCTAGAAGATCATTTATAACATCTGCCGCCATCTCATGAAGAATTTCAGATTTTAAAGATGATGGAACATTTTTGTCATTAACAATTTTTTTAAGATAGTGTTGTGTATCTTTTTCATACTCATCATGATCTTCATATTTTACAAAAACATCAGTTATATTTAATTTGTCTATTAGTTTTTGAGTCTCATTAGTAAATAATGTATCTTTATGTATCAAACGAGTGAAGACACCATCAACTTTTTTATAATAAATAGGATACTTATATAAATGCCCAACCTCTAAAGCTTTTAATGATATATGGCTAAGTTTAATCTTTTTATATCTCATTAAAACACTCCATCATAAAAATTTATTTGAGACTATATATTAAAATTATGTCAAAATTGTGTTTTAAGTTGACACATCTTGGAAATTTTTTGTTAGTAATATAATATTATTAAGTTATCAAAATTAAATCTTTTTATACATATAACACACTATTGACACTTTATTATAATAGAATTTTAATTGTAAAGTTTAAGAGGGGTTGCTATGACAAAAGATGACATTAAATTAAAACTGAAAGATTTGACGGTATTATTTGTAGATGATGAAGAGTTTGTTGTTGAAACTATGCAGGATGTGTTGCCAATGTTGTTTAAAGATAGTTATTTTGCTTATAATGGATTGGATGGACTAACAAAAGCACAAGATAATAAAATTGATGTTTTAATTACAGATTTAAGTATGCCTAAAATGAATGGTATTGATATGATTAAAAAGATAAAAATTTTTAGGCCTGATACAAAAATAATTTGTGTTAGTGGACATAATGAGAGTGAATTTACAAAAAAAGCGAGGGAGTTGAATTGTTCATTTATTATTAAACCAATTAGTTCTGGTGAACTTTTTAAAGTTTTTGGTGAGGTGCTATAGTTATGAAGATTGAACTTTTAAAACAATCTACGCTGTTATATGTTGAGGATGATTTAAATGTTTCAGCTATTTTTTGTAATATTATGGGTCCAACATTTAAAAAGATGTATGTGGCACATGATGGGGAAGAGGGTTTAGATATTTATAAAAAAAAGAAAGATAAGATAGATATAGTAATAACAGATATAAATATGCCAAAACTAAGTGGTATAGAAATGATTGAAAACATAAGAGAAATAGATTATGATATACCAATTATTATTACAAGTGCATTTGGAGATGAAAAATCACTTAAAAGGATTGTAAACTTAGGAGTTGAGGGTTTTGTTAATAAGCCATTGGTATTAGATGATTTGGTTAAAGTGATTAATCGTGTTTTAAAACCAGTTTTTTATAAAAAAGAGTTACAAAAGAAAGATGCTTTGATTTTTCAACAGTCAAAGTTAGCTGCTATTGGAGAGATGATAGGAAATATTGCACACCAGTGGAGACAACCTCTAAATTCAATTGGTGTTACTATGATGAAATTAGAACTAAATAATGACAATAATAATTTAACGAAAGAGATAGTTAGTGATACTATAGATAAAACAAATGCAATAGTGAGTCATATGTCAAGAACAATAGATGATTTTAGAAACTTCTTTTCCCCAACTAAAAGCAGATGTGAGTTTGTTATAAGAGATAATATTGAATCTATTTTATCTTTAATTATACCCCAACTTGTAAATCATGATATTGAAATAGAAATTACTGGCAATAGAGATATAAAAGTTTTTGGTTATGAAAATGAGTTAAAACAAGTTTTAATAAATATTGTAAGCAATGCAAAAGATGCCATAGTAAATAATAAAGTAGATTTAGGTGGGGTAATAAAAATAGATATTAATACTAATGCAGATAATTTAATTTTAAAAATAAGTGATAATGGAGGTGGTATCCCATCTGATATAAAAGATAAAATATTTGATCCTTATTTTACAACTAAATTTAAATCTCAAGGTACAGGTTTGGGGTTGTATATGTCAAAAGTTATTATTGAAAAAAATATGAAAGGGGTACTTCAAGTTCAAAATTCTGAAGATGGGGCAGTTTTTATAATAGAAATACCTATAGACAATAAAAAAGAAAAGGAGTTATAATGGATATTCAAACACTCGGTAAAGTAGAAAAGTTTACAACACAGTCGCAAAGAGGTTTTGCTAGATTAACATTGGCATTGATGTTTATTTTAGTTGTATTTTTATGGAGTTATATCTCTCATGGAGATGTACCTAATAATTCATTTTTAATTGTAGGTGCCGTATTTGGGGCTTATATGGCAATGAATATTGGTGCTAATGATGTAGCAAATAATGTGGGTCCTGCAGTTGGATCAAAAGCTTTAACAATATTTTGGGCTATAGTAATAGCTGCTATATTTGAAGCAGCAGGTGCTTTTATAGCAGGTGGAGATGTTGTAAAAACTATTAAAAAAGGGATAATTGATCCAGCTTTAATAGGTGATCCTGAAATATTTATTTGGGCTATGACAGCTGCTCTTTTAAGTGCTGCATTATGGCTTAACTTTGCAACATCTATTGGAGCTCCTGTTTCTACCACACACTCCATTGTTGGTGGAGTTATGGGAGCAGGTATAGCAGCTGCTGGTTTTGCTATTGTTGATTGGGGTACAATGGCAAAAATAGCATCAAGTTGGGTTATTTCTCCAGTTTTAGGTGGTATAATTGCTGCATCATTTTTATATTTTATTAAAAAGAATATTGTTTTTAAAGATGATATGATTACAAGTGCTAGAAAGTTTGTACCTATACTTATTTCTATTATGGTTTTGGTTTTTGCAACATATTTGATGTTAAAAGGTGTTAAGAAAATTGTAAAGGTTGATTTTATAACAGCTTTATCTATAGGATTTGCTATAGCAATAGTAGTATATTACTATATAAAACCTATGATTAAAAAAGTTACTGAAACATTAGATAATAGTAGAGATAGTGTAAATACTTTATTTACAATTCCACTTATTTTTTCAGCGGCACTACTTAGTTTTGCCCATGGGGCAAATGATGTTGCAAATGCGATTGGACCACTAGCTGCTATTAATGATGCAGTTATAGGAGGAGGTATATCTTCAAAAGTAGAGATACCTTTTTGGATTATGGCAGTGGGTGCCATTGGTTTAACTTTAGGGCTTGCTCTATATGGACCAAAGTTGATAAAAACAGTTGGAAATGAGATAACAGAATTAGACCAAATGAGAGCATTTTGTATAGCGATTGCTGCAGCTATTACTGTTATTATTGCTTCGCAGTTGGGACTTCCTGTTTCATCTACTCATATTGCAATTGGTGGGATATTTGGTGTTGGTTTTTTAAGAGAAAGATTAGACTCAAGTGAGTCAAACTATATTAAATCAGTTCGTGAAAAATTCAAAAAAAATAAAAAAGAGCTCGAAGAGTTTGAGGATGAACTTCAAAAGTTAGAATCATTAGAGAAAAAAAATAAACAAGTTTATGAAAGATTAGTGGAGTTGTATAAACTAATTGAGTATAGACAAGATTTATTAAAAGATGAAAAAAAGGACTTTAAGGATGCAAAAAAGATACAATATGTAAAAAGGGATGCTGTAAAAAAAATAATTGCAGCATGGGTTATAACGGTTCCAGCAGCAGCTATTTTAAGTGCTGGTATATTTTTCATGATTAAAGGTATCATGATAGGTTAAAGGGGAAAATTATGAATATTAAATATGCAGGTCCGAGAGCGACAATATCACATCACGGAATAGAGTTTAAAGAAGGGAAAGAGGATAAGTATGTATATTTGATGATTGGTATTCAAATATTAATTGCTATTGATAAAGATTATGGTGAAAATAAATCTTACAGTTATGACCTAGATACAAAAAGATTAACTGATGATGAGATGATATCTGTAATGGAAAAATATGAACCAAATTTAGACATTGAGATTACAGCAGAATCTGATAGATATGGTGAACATATATTAGAAGAGATTGAAAAAGTCAAAGATAATAAGATATTAAGTTCTATTGAAAAAAATGTATGGATAACTAATCTTGAAGTTATGAAAGATTATAGAGTACAAAGAGCAGTAAATAAAATATATTATATGCATTGTATTAATAATATAAGAAATATTATAAAAAGAGAAGGTATAAAGGAGATAAACACCCCTTTTTATGAAAAATATTGGCATGTTTTACAAACTTTACAAGGTGTACTAGAAGAGGGTAGAGACTCTGTTAAAACAAATTTAAAAGTTGAATCTAACGAGAATAGCCCAATGATGGCAAAACTATATATAGGGGTCTGAAATGTTTAAAAAATCTTTTTATCCCCTCTTTTTATTAGCTATTGCATATTTGCTATTTTCAAGTAATGATGCTAAAACAATTATCGCAGGAATTGCAATATTTTTAATTGGTATGGTTTTTATGGAGGATGGCTTTAAGCTATTTAGTGGTGGAATGTTAGAAAGAGTGTTAGAAAAAAGTACAAAAACTGTACCTAAGGCTATAGGTACAGGTTTTTTAGCTACTGCAATTGTTCAAAGTTCATCTTTACTTACAATTATTGTTATCTCTTTTTTAAGTGCTGAACTTATCTCTTTAAGTGGTGCTATTGGTGTAATCTTTGGATCAAATATTGGTACAACTACAACTGCTTGGATAGTTTCAGCTTTTGGTGTGAAGATTAAAATTGCTCACTATGCTATGCCTATGCTTATATTTGGAGTTATTTTTAGATTTAACAAAAATAAAACATACCAAGGATTAGGTAATGTTTTAGTTGGTTTAGGTTTTGTATTTCTTGGTATTGGCTATATGAAAGAGGGCTTCGAGAGTATGAAAGCTGGTCTTGATTTAGCACAGTTTGCAATGGATGGTTACCTTGGTGTTTTTGTTTATATTTTAATAGGTGTAATTGCTACTGTTGTTATTCAATCAAGTAGTGCTACTATGGCTTTGATTATTACAGCACTAGCAACAGGACAGATTGAATATACTAATGCTTTAGCACTTGCAATTGGTGCAAATATAGGTACAACTGTTACTGCTATCATTGGTTCTATATCTTCAAATGCAAATGGTAAGAGATTAGCAGTTGCGCATTTTATTTTTAATATGGTTACAGGATTTATAGCTATTGCATTTTTATATCAATTGGCTGATGTAGTTGATATGTTAAGTAGTAGTATTGGTATAGGCTCAACTGATTATGCTATGAAGTTGGCTTTATTTCATACAATATTTAATATTATTGGGGTTTTAGCAGTATCCCCTTTTACCGGAAAACTAGTAACTTTTCTAAAAAGTTTATTTTTAGAAGATACATCTGATATTTCACGAGCAAAATATTTAGATAGTGTTGTTATAGAAGTGCCTGAAGCTGCAATTAGTGCACTAAAAAAAGAGATTGAACATCTTTATGATAATTCTACTGAGGTTTTATCACATGCTCTATTATTACATAGACATACTTTTATAGGTATGGGTGATGAGATAAGTAGTGTTGTTAAATCATCAGTAATGCAGATTGATATGAATATTGATGAGTTTTATGAAAAAAAGATAAAATCTTTATATGGTGATATTATAAAATATGCAACTCTTTCTCAAACAGATATGAGTGATGAAGCAAAAGGTGAGATAAATTATTTAAAGATTGCTTGTAGGGATATTGTAGAGTCTGTAAAAGAGGTAAGGGAACTGCAAAAGAATGTAAACTATTTTATAAAAAGTAAAAATAAGTATATAATTGAGGAGTATAATTATCTAAGGGAAGAGATAGCAAAAACACTAGATGGTATTCATACTCTAAGAAATAATGAAAATGATGACTTTGATGTTTTAGCAAAGATTAGAATACTAAAAGATAATCTTGATAAGTTAGACATGATTGGAAATGGGAGAATTGATCATCTAATAAGGGATAATAAAATTAATCCTAAAATGGCAACATCACTTATAAATGACAGTACATATGCCTATGATATATCTAAAAGATTAATTGAAGTTGCAGTTACATTGTGGATTAAAGATAAAGAAATAAAAAGATTAACAGGAGATATATAATGAAAATAGAAAAATTATTTAATAAAATAGAAAACTTTTTTAGTATGAAAAAAGATAAACAAATTAAGAAGTGTGGTAAAAGGGATAAGTTAAAACTATCTCTTGATAAAAAAATATTATCTTTCAAAAGTAAAATTAAGCAAACAGTAAATAAAGATAAAAAAGCTGAACTTAAACAGGAGATGAAAGCTTTGAAAAAACTAAGAAGTAAGATAATAAACATTTAGAAAAATAGATAACCATCTAGATATTGAAAGTTTAAAAATCAGTATCTAGATTTATACAGAAACTCTCATGCAATACTATCATAAGAGGTTTCTCTCTTTGCATCTTGCACATTTAAGTACATAGCAGCAAATAACAATAATCCACTCGCAAGAAAAAATAATGTATTTTCCATCTTCAATCCTTTTTATTTATTTAGATTTTTATTATAAAAAGAATTTGTGTTAAACTTGTGTTATTTGAAAAGAAATTTTTAAAATTTTATTTATAAAAATTTGACATAGTTTTAACATACTTTTATGGTAAAATTGTTATAAATGATGGAGTTATGAATGTAATGGTGCAATTTTTTTATTAAAAATACCAATAAAGGATAAAAATGAATAGTGAAATAAAAGAATTAAAACAAAAAGTTATGAATTTAAAAGTTATCTATGTAGAAGATGAAGATGATATGAGGATGGGAACAGAGATATTTTTAAATAAATTTTTTACTAATGTAACTATTGCAGTTGATGGAAAAGATGGTTTAGAAAAATTTGAAGACAATGATTTTGATATAGTATTCACTGATATTTTAATGCCTAATATGGGTGGTTTAGAGATGATTGAAAAAATTAAAAAAATTAAAAGTGATATATTTACAGTAACGCTTACTGCTTCTGAAGTAGAAAAAGAGGAGATAGAAAGAAGTGTTGACTTATATTTCAGAAAGCCAATATCATATGAAAATATGTTTACTATTATGAATGAGATTGTTAAAAAATTTA
>CBFDEF010000037.1:0-16303 GCA_965603755.1 uncultured Arcobacteraceae bacterium | reverse complement strand
TAGATGTACCGATTGCTAGAACTGAACCTTCTCTTTTTACATTAGAGGTAAATTTTAAATTTGTAATAAAATCTTTTTTTAAAACATGATTTGCTACGGCTCTATTTCCAACATACGCCTGAACTTCACCCATTGATAATGCTTCTATAGCTTCCATTGTATTTGTATACTTTTTGAACTTTGCATTAGGAGCAGATTCCTTTACACTTAAAGGTGTTCTAAAACCTTTCTCTACACTAAGTAGTATATTATTAAGATCTTTCTCTCCCTTTATTTTAAGGTCAGTATTCTTATTAGTTAATATAGCGTGAGGGATAGTGATATAAGGGGTAGTAAAAGCATAAAATTCTTTTCTCTCTTTAGTGGGAGTAATATCTATCATTGCATCTAAAGAACCACTCTTTATTTTTTCTAAATTGTTTTTAAAAGTATCCGGTATAATTTTCAGCTTTCCCGAAAGCCTTTTGTTCATAAGCTTAATATAGTCAACACCCAGACCTTTTGGAATACCATTTTCCTCATAGCTTAAAGGTATCCAGCTTTTTTGTATACCAATTTTTATCTCTTTGGTATTATGAAGCCATTTTTTTTGCTTTGATGTAAAAGCCAAAGGGATAATATTTGATGAGCCCCACTTTTTTCCCCTTAATAAAGATAGCTCTCTAGGTGGTATTTGTAACATAGCTTTATTTATAATTGAATACAAAATTGGATATTTATGGTGTATTGCAATTGATGTTTCGCCATATTTACTATATATCTTTTTTACAACTTTTAAGCCATATCCATCAAGTAGTTGCTCATCTACATTTTGAGCAACTAAAGCTTCTACTTCATTATTTTCAGATAACTTTTTATACATTTGATTTATTGAAGGAAGTGTTAAAGTATCAATTTTGGGATATTTATCAAAGAACATTGTTTCTGTTATAGAGTTCTCTTTTAGATAAACTTTTTTATCTTTAAGATCTTCAATAGAGTGTATTGTGTTATTATCTTTCCTTACAACCAGATAGATAGGAATATAATCATAAGCTTTAGTAAAATCAAAGTATTTTTCATCTCTTTCTTTGCTTTTAACAATACCCATTATTCCGTGCAGATGTTCCCCCTTTGAAGCTTTCTTAAAACCTTCACTCCATGTATCGTACCTAGATGCAACAAGGTTCAATCCGCTGTATTTGTTCAAAAGTTTTAAATATGAGGTATGGAAACTTTCACCGTCTATATTATGTGACCAGTAGTTCATAATGGCAATTTTAATAAGTTGTTTTGATGCAAGCCAATTTTTTTCTTCATTTGTTAAATAAAGAAAATCATTAGGTGAATTATCAGTATATAATATTATATCCCCTACAAGGTCTTCGTTAAAATATGCTTTTGCTCTAAAGGTCTTTATTTTTTGTGAAAACTTTGGGAACTTTTTTGAAGATATAATTTTATTACCATCTCGATAAAAAGATATATACTCTTCATTTGTTAATGTTTCTGTAATTTTGAGAGCTTTGATATTAAGTTTATCTTTAATATAGTTTTCAACAAAACCATCCAAAGCTTTCTTATCTAAATATCCCAAAGAATATGCACTAAGTTTTGCTATCTCATCTGCCTGTTTTTGTGAACCAAACGACGCAACTGATATACAAATCGTAAATATTATATATATTAAAAATTTCATACTATTCCTTTAATAAATCCCACATTTTTTCAATGGTGTCTTTTTTATCTTCATATGTTTTTTTAGAGAAAATTAAAAAATAATCTTTTTTTCTAATAGGTATTTTCTCTTTTGATACTATCTCTTTAAATCCTGAGATTTTTTCCATATTTTCTTCTTGACTTCCCATTGTTGCATATGCGGCAATTTTCCCTTGAATTAGTTTTCTAATAATTAATTCTTCCCTTGCCAAAGTAATAATCTTTATATTGTCATGTTTTTTCAAATCCTCTACAACTGC
This sequence comes from uncultured Arcobacteraceae bacterium, assembly GCA_965603755.1. Lineage (GTDB taxonomy): Bacteria > Campylobacterota > Campylobacteria > Campylobacterales > Arcobacteraceae > JAIOSF01. Next base: position 14,345 of record CBFDEF010000037.1, on the reverse strand, counting down.
AAAGTTTTCCTTAGCAGCAACTAAACCGTCTACATTACTAAAATTTTTACCGTCCCAAGATATTGTTGAGTTTTTATTTTTGTAAATATAATAAGTTTTTCCAGGATTTAATCTTCTAGTACTGTCTAATTCACCATTTTTCATAGGATAGAGTGCATATTTGGCTCTTTCTGTTTTGTAACTTGCATTGATTAAACCGTCAGCTACACCTTTTTGAATCATCATCAATGCTCTTTTCCAAGGTACACCTTTAAACTTTACTTTTATATTATTTGTATCGGCTAACTTTCCTAACCTTTTAATCTCTTTTAGTGCTAATGAATTAGGTTTATTTATTAAACTGTTATGTAAGATTAATAACTCTGAATAAGTCTTCAATCTATCCGTGGGAAATTTTTGTTGAGGGAATAATGTTTTATATGAATGTTGATTAAGATCTTTAATCTGGGCAAATAACGAAACCACAAATATCAATAATATATAAAAATATCTCAAAAAAGCCTCCTTTTTTATATTAAGTAACTAATTATATCTATAAAGTGATAAAAGTTTTACTTAGTTAATCATCCATTTGTAGTCAGTATAGTTCATAACTTTTTTTGACCTGATATGCCAATACATTATGTGCACTTGGCTCACACAACTTATCTTCAAATCTAAAGACCACTTCATTTTGAACATCTAAAATTGCTTTTGCCTCATCAATCTCTTTTTTATTTATCCAATTGACTTCACTTGTAATCATTGGCTGATCCGGATTAATTATGGTTTTACAGAAAAAGCCCTCTTTTATATCCATTATTACGTCACTTTTAAAAAACTTTTCATTTTAAAGGCAGTTATATACAGGTGCTGTTATTTTAAATCAGTAAGGTATAAATACGCTAATTTGTTTCTACTTAGCATCCCTAAATCATGAAAATATAGAAACCTTCCCTTTTTAAATAGAAACTTTTTATTTCAACTTTATCATCAGCTCGTACTTCAATAACATGATTTACCTCATAAAAAGGAGCTTAATCGTATTATAAATAACTTATTATTGATTAAGGTCAAATAAAAGAAGTTACTTTTAGGATAACATCATCCCATTACATACTCAAAATAAAAGAAAGAGTAAAAAAGGAATATGATGTTTAAAAATATGTCAATAAAAGCAAAGCTAAGTTTACTTGTATTTATACCAATAATTGCGTTGTTATTAATATCAATTAGAACACTATCTAGTAACTATGAAAAAGTAAATGCACTAGAAGATTTAAATGTAGGAGTTAAGTTAGCTGTAAAAATTTCTGCTTTAGTTCACGAAACACAAAAAGAGAGGGGTATGACGGCAGGATTCTTAGGAAGTTCTGGAAAAAAATTTTCTAATGACTTACCTAAGCAAAGAGAATTAACTAATGAAAAGATAGCTGAGTTAAAATTATTTTTAGAACAAAATAGATTGTCTGATATAAGTGAAGCAATTCATAACACTATTCAAACATCACTGAATGATATCTCAAAACTACAATCTATTCGTGCATCTGTATCAAACTTATCTATTAAAGCACCTGCAGCAATAGGATACTATACAAAAATGAATAGTAAACTTTTAAATTCAGTTATAGAAACATCTAAAATATCACAGTCTCCTAGAATTACAAAACAACTTGTAGCTTTTGGTAACTTTTTATATTCAAAAGAGAGGGCTGGAATTGAAAGAGCAATTGGAGCAAATACTTTAGTGCAAGATGCATATGTTGGTGGAAATAGGATAAAGTTTAACAATCTTATTGCATCGCAAGATTCATTTATGAACAACTTTTTATTATATGCAACTAATTCATCATCAAAATTTTATCACGATAAACTTCAAGGTGAGTCGATTAATGAGGTAAATAGAATGAGAAAGATTTTACTTAATGCAAAAGAGATTGGTGGATTTAATACAGATGCACAATATTGGTTTGATACAATCACTAAAAAAATACAACTACTTAAAAAAACAGAAAACTATATAGTTAAAGAATTAAGAGTTTCAAATCAAAATTTAAAAAAGCAAGTTTCTATTGCCATTTTAGCAAGTAATCTTATCCATGAAACACAAAAAGAGAGAGGTGCAACGGCAGGATTTATTGGTAGTAATGGGAAAAAATTCGTTATAAAATTACCAAATCAAAGAAAACTTACAGATAAAAGATATGCTGACTTGATAGAAATTTTAAATCAAAATAAAACAAGTTTATCTAAAAGTACAAGAAAAATTTTGAATCAAGCTCTTAAGCACTTTAAAAACTTAGATTCAATAAGAACAAAAGTTACAAATTTAAATATAACTACAAAAGATGCTATTTCTTACTATACAACTTTTAACAATAAGATATTAGCAACAATAGGAAACATATCAAAAGATGCTACATCTAAAAATGAAGCTAGTGACTTAAATGCATTTTATAACTTTATAATGTCAAAAGAGAGAGCAGGAATAGAAAGAGCTGTATTATCAAATAGTTTTGCAAGAAATAAGTTTCTACCAGGGATGAAAGATAAGTTTATAAAACTTATTACAGAACAAAATAGTTATATGCAAAGTTTTAAAACAAGTGCAAGTAATAATGTATTAAATTTTTATAATAAAACTTTAAAAAGTGATGCTATAAATGAAGTAAATCGAATGAGAAATTTAGCAAAAAACACAACAAATATTGGTGGATTTGAAACTAATCCTTCTTATTGGTTTAAAACAATTACTAAAAAAATAAATTTACTAAAACAAATAGATGACCATCTATCAAAAGAGTTACTTAGCTCAATTTCTGAAGATTTAAAAGATACCAATAATAGTTTTTATTTGGTGCTGATTATTGTAATAATAAGTTTTATATTATCTCTTGTTATTGCTCTAAATATTATGAAAAATCTTTTATTATCAATAAAAACTTTCCAAATAAACCTTTTACATTTCTTTGAATATATAAATAGACAAAGAGATGAGCTAGAGGAGTTTAAAGTTATATCAAATGATGAGATAGGTGATATGACAAAAGTTGTTAATGAAAATATTAAAAAAACTGCTGATTTTATAGAGCAAGATAAAAAAGTTTTAGATGAAATTGATGATATTATAGAGAAAGTAAATAATGGATTTTTCCAGTTTACGATAAAACAATCAACACAAAATCCTCAAGTAGAAGAGTTAAAAAATAAAATAAATAAGATGATTCTTACAACCAAAGATAATCTTCAAATTATAAATACAACATTAAGCCAATATGGAAATGCAGACTTTAGTTATAAAATTGAAGGCAGCAAAAACTTAAATGGATCATTTGGTACTATATCATCAAGTACAAGACTATTAGGTGATAATGTATCTGAAATGTTAGCTATGATTAAACTAAGTGGTGATAATCTCAATGATGATACAAGAATGTTAGCACAATCATCAAGTAGTTTATCAAGTGCAAGTAACCAACAAGCAGCTAATCTAGAAGAGACAGCAGCAGCACTAGAAGAGATTACAAGTAGTATGACATTAAGTAGAGAAAATGCAATAGCTATGGCAGATTATGCAAAAACATTAACACAAGAGGTGACAAATGGTCAAAGTCTTGCAAATAAAACTTCTCAATCTATGGAAAATATAAATAAACAAGTTACAGATATAAATGATGCAATTGCAGTAATAGATCAAATTGCATTCCAAACGAATATTCTTTCTCTAAATGCAGCAGTGGAAGCCGCAACTGCTGGTGAAGCTGGAAAAGGTTTTGCTGTAGTTGCTCAAGAGGTTAGAAACCTAGCTAGCAGAAGTGCCCAAGCGGCAAAAGAGATTAAAGATTTAGTTCAAAATGCAACAAAATCTACAGATGATGGTAAAAAAATATCAAATAGTATGATTGAAGGTTATCAATCATTAAATATCAGTATAAATAAAACTATTGAACTTATAGAGGGTGTTGCCTCATCATCTCAAGAGCAAGAGCTAGGAATAGCTCAAATTAATAACTCTGTATCAAGCTTAGATAATGCAACTCAACAAAATGCTGTAGAAGCTGCAAATATAAATTCTCTTGCATCTAAAGTAGAATCATTATCTATAAAACTTACGGCAGTAGCTAGTAGTTATACTTTTGATGCTAAGGCAATAGAGCAGATATGTGACAGTGATCTTGTAAGTGTAATTGCAAAACTTAAAAATGATCATATTAAATATAAAGAGACAAATTATGCAAAACTTGATACAAAACAGGTATGGAGTTCAACTCCACACAACCAATGTAATTTAGGTAAATGGATTATAGAATCTGAAGCAGAGAATAAAAACTATACTAAATCTGAAAATTGGAAAGATCTCAAAGAAAATCATGAGAGTGTACATAAAAATGTACAAGCATATATAGAACAAAATGCTAAAAATTCTTCAAATGAACTGCTAAATAGAATATCAGTAGATATTGAAACCTCTATTATGCATGTATTTGATGATTTAAATAATGTTAAGATTGAAGGTTGTGGTGGCAAACATAGTAAAAAAAGGGATCAATTTAGAAAGAAAACTGTTGATTTAAATTATAAAGGACCAGATAGAAGAGCTATAGAATCTAATATTAAAAAACATAATAACCAATTTGTTCCAGAAGATTTAACAAGCAAAGATGAGTGGGCATCTTTTTAAATAATTGCTAATACATATATAATAATAAAATAAAAGAGTAAACATCTTTATGTTAAGATACAAAAAAATAACTTTTAAAGGTGTTTAATCTTTCAAAGTATAAATATAAATAATAATGGATGGGGATCTTTTTAAAATGAGAGTTATTGAATTATTTAAACAAATTACTAAAATACCGAGATGTAGTGGTACTCATCAACCATTTATAGATTTTATTAAAGAGTTTGCTTTATTGCAAAACTATATCTGTAAAGTAGATAATGCAAATAATATTTTATGTTGCAAAGAAGATACAACACCTAAAATATGTTTGCAATCACACTATGATATAGTATGTCTTGAAGATGGTAAAGTTCCTGAAGTAATTGAAGAAGATGGATATTTAAAAGCTAAAAACTCTACTCTTGGTGCGGATAATGGTATAGGGTGTGCATATATGTTAGCACTAATGGAAGAAAATATAAATGCTGAGTATCTATTTACTTGTGATGAAGAGATAGGATTAATAGGTGCATCCAATATAGAACATAATCTTCAAAGCTCTTGTATGTTAAATCTTGATAGTGAAGCTGAGGGGGAGATATGTATTGGTTGTGCTGGTGGCGTTGATATTTTTGCAAGTAACGAAAACAGTCAATATATTCAAAATTGCAATAATAAAATATTATATGAGATTACTATAGATAACCTTGATGGTGGTCATAGTGGTGTTGATATAGATAAAAATATACCAAATGCTTTAAAACTTATAGCAAAAACAATTAAAGAGTGTGATGGTGAGCTATTGGACTTAAATGGTGGGGAGAGAATAAACTCTATCCCTAAAAGTGCAAAAGCTATTATTGTTTCAAATAATATACCTAAATCAACACATACTAATATGATAATCAAAAAAGTTGAAAGTGAAACAAATCATTACAAAAAACTAGATGATAAGATTATTGATTTTATATATACTTTTGCAAATGGTGTAAGAGGATATGATAAAGAGTTAAATAGTGTACTTAGTTCAATAAACTTAGCAATTGTAAGTAATGGTATAGATAAAATTCAATTTGAACTAAGTGCAAGAAGTATGGACAATGATGAACTGAAAATTATAAAAGATGAAACTGTAGCTTTATTAAAAATATTTGATTTTGAAGTAACAACTTCTGGTAAATATCCAGCATGGAAACCACAACATAGCGAATTTACCTCTAAAGTTTTAAATATATATAAAAAACATATTCCTAACTCTTCTCTTGAAGCTATACATGCTGGTTTGGAGTGTGCTATTTTTAAAGAAAAGTATCCAAATATGCAAATTTGTTCAATTGGACCAAATATATATTTTCCTCACTCTTTTAGAGAAGAGTGTGAAATAAGCTCTGCTATAAAACTTTATGAGATAACAAAAGATATAGTAACTAATATAGAGTAATTAGTTACTATTAAAATCCTCAATCAATTTTACCTCTTTTTCTACCTCTTCTAAAAACTTAGGTAGAAGCTCAGATGTTGGAAGTTTTGCAACTATCTCACCTTTTTTAATAATAAGTCCACTACCTTTCCCATAAGCAATAGCTACATCAGCACTTTTTGCTTCCCCTATTGCATTTACGACACATCCCATAACAGATACATTTAAAGGTGTTTTTATATGTTTTGTAGCCTCTTCAACCTCTTTAACAGCGTCTACTAAATCAGCTTCTATCCTTCCACAAGTTGGACAAGAGATGATATTTAATCCATCTTTAATAATCCCTGCATCTTTTAAAATTGCACGACCAACCTCTATCTCTTTTTCTAACTCACCAGTCATTGAAACTCTTAAAGTGTCCCCTATTCCATCAAGTAGTAAACTTCCCAATGCAATTGATGATTTAATAGTACTATGAAATTGTGTACCTGCTTCAGTAACTCCTAAATGAAATGGATAGTTATTTAAAGGTCTTAACATTCTATATGCTTCAACTGTTCTTTGTACATCACTTGCTTTTAAAGATATTTTAATATCATTAAAATCTAAATCTTCAAGAAATTTTATATTATAAATAGCAGACTCAACCATACCTTTTGCTGTTTGTCCATATTTATCTTCAAAATGGGATTCTAATGAACCACAATTTACACCAATACGAACAGGTAAATCTCTTTGTTTACAAGCTTTGATAATCTCTTTTATCTTATTTTTATCACTAATATTTCCAGGATTAAATCTAATACAATCAACTGATTGGGCAGCTATTAAAGCTAGTTTATAGTTAAAATGTATATCAGCAACTATTGGTAAGCTTGACTTCTCTTTTATCTCTTTAAGAGCATAAGCTGCTGCCATATCTGGTACTGCAACTCTTACAATATCAGCTCCTGCAAAATGTAGTTGTCGTATCTGTTCAACTGTAGCATTAACATCACTTGTTTTTGTATATGTCATTGATTGTACTGATATTGGAGCATCTCCACCAACTGCAACATCACCTACATATATCTTTTTTGTTTCATATCTTTTTATCATAAAGATAATCTTATCTAAAAAAAGATATAATAGGGCATAAATAAATAAATAATTTTAGGAAGTTTATTGGAAAATATTAATATTTTTGACTTTATAGTTATAACATTAACTGTGCTGTTAGGGTTAAAAGGTCTCTTTAGAGGTTTTACAAAAGAGTTTTTTGGACTTGTTGGTATCGTTGGGGGTGTTTTCGTTGCATCTAGAGTTGCTGGTGATGCTGGAAACTTTATAAATGGTTTTATACCAATGAGTAATGAAAACACAATACTACTTGCTGGTTTTGTAATCTCTTTGGTAATTTTTTGGATTGGTACTTATTTTGCAGGTGCTGTTATATCTAAAGTGTTTTCACTTAGTGGATTTGGGATTTTTGATAGAGTTTTAGGATTTGCTTTTGGTGCAGGGAAGATATTTTTACTTTTTGCAATCATCGGATATGCTATATCGCAAGTAAAAGCTATTAATGATAACTTAAAACCAAAATTAAAAGATAGTGTAGTATTTCCACTATTGGTTGAAACTGGTGGATATATCATTAAACTTGATACTAGCAACATTCAAAGTAAAGTTTCAAAAGAGCTTGAAGGTGTTGTAAAATCTACAAAAGAAACTATCAAAGATATATCTCAAAAAGAGATTAAAGAGCAAGTAGATAAAAAAGCTGCCGAGATAAAAGCAGAAGTAGTTGGACAAATAAGTGACAAAAAATAATACTGCACTTGAAGATTTAAAAATAGTTTTAAAAGATAAAGGTATGAAATATACCGAACAAAGAGCTATAATATTGCAAATCTTAATAAACCTTGATGAACATTTAAATGCAGAAGAGGTTCATGCAATTGTTAAGAAAAAATATCCTAAACTCAATATAGGGATAGCAACTATTTATAGAACTTTAAATTTTCTAGAAGAGGTGGAGCTTATCTCTTCAATATCGTTTGGTAAAGATGGTAAAAAATATGAATCTAGCAACACAAAACAACATCACGATCACCTTATTTGTACAAGTTGTGGAAAAATTGTAGAGTTTTTAGATAATGAGATTGAAAAAAGACAAGAGGATATTGCTTTAAAAAATGGTTTTAAAATCACAGACCATACTATGCAAATATATGGTATATGTGATGTGTGCCAGAGTAAACAAAAATAAACAAATTAAAAGGATAGATAACATTGTTTGAAAATAAATATATACAACAAAGAATTCAAAAAGCAGATAGTTTAAGAGAAGCTGGATATAACCCATATTGTAACATCTCTAAAAGAAATACTTCAATAGAAAAGTATATCAATGTAAATAGTGATATAGAACAAAAAGAAGATAAAAGAGATGAACATAGAATCTATACAGTTGCTGGAAGAATCAAATTTTTTAGACTTATGGGGAAAGCAACTTTCCTTAAAATAGAAGATGAGAGTGGTATGTTACAAGTTTATGTAACAAGAGATAATCTTCCTGAAGGTTTTTACAATACAATTTTCAAAAAAACTGTTGAAGTTGGTGATATTGTTGAAGTAACTGGATTTCCTTTTATTACTGGAAAAGGTGAACTATCTTTACATGTAGGTGAGTTTAAGTTACTAACTAAAGCTATCTCTCCATTGCCTGAAAAGTACCATGGATTAGCAGATAAAGAGCTAAGATATAGACAAAGATATTTAGATCTTATTATGAATTCAGAGGTGCGAAAAACATTTCATACAAGATCTAAGGTTATTAGTTTAACAAGAAGATTCTTTGAAGATAAAGGATTTTTAGAGGTTGAAACTCCTATGATGCACCCTATTGCTGGTGGTGCTAACGCTAAACCTTTTACTACACATCACAATGCTTTAGGTGTTGATAGATTTTTAAGAATTGCTCCTGAGTTATATTTAAAAAGATGTATTGTTGGTGGATTTGAAGCTGTATTTGAGATAAATAGATGTTTTAGAAATGAAGGTATGGATGCTACTCATAATCCAGAGTTTACATCTATTGAGTTTTACTGGGCTTATAAAACATATAAAGATTTAATAGTGATTACAAAAGAGTATTTTGAGTACCTTTTTGATCATCTAAATCTACCTACAGTTTTACCATATGGTGATGTTGAGATAGATTTTGCAAACTTTACAGAGGTTCCTTTAATTGAATCACTTACAACTATTGGTGGAGTTCCTGCTGATATTACAACTAACAAAGATAAAATTATTGCATTTTGTAAAGAGAACAGAATAGATGTAAATGATAAGATGAATATAGGACAACTTCAAGGTGAACTATTTGATGAGTATGTTGAAGCAAAACTTATCAACCCTACTTTTATCACAGAGTACCCAGTTGAGATATCTCCACTTGCAAGAAGAAATGATGAACAACCACATTTAACAGATAGATTCGAGCTATTTATTGGTGGTAAAGAGATTGCCAATGCATTTTCTGAGTTAAATGATCCAATTGACCAACTTCAAAGATTTGAAGGTCAAATGAGTGCAAAAGATGCTGGAGATGATGAAGCTCATGAGATGGATGCTGATTTTGTAAATGCATTATCTTATGGTATGGCTCCAACTGCTGGTCAAGGGATTGGTATAGATAGATTAGTAATGATGTTAACAAACCAACATAGTATTAGAGATGTACTTCTTTTCCCAGCTATGAAACCAATACACACAGAGATAGATCTTCATGCTGAAGAGGAATTATAAAAGTGAATAGTTTCACTTTTATAATTACGAATAAAGAAAACTAATAATAAATAAAATTAAAATAAAGGAAATAAAATGATTGAAAATAGAGACTATTTAAGTAACGACAACTTGGCAACAGCAGATGCAAAAGTGTTTGAGATGATAGAAAATGAGAGAGAAAGACAAACAAATCACCTAGAGATGATTGCAAGTGAAAACTTTACTAGTCCTGCAGTTATGGAAGCTATGGGTTCTGTTTTTACAAATAAGTATGCTGAAGGTTATCCAAACAAAAGATATTATGGTGGATGTGAGTTTGCTGACCAAGTTGAGCAATTAGCAATTGATAGAGCATGTGAAATTTTTGGATGTAATTATGCAAATGTACAACCACATTCTGGTTCTCAAGCAAATGGTGCAGTTTATGCAGCGTTAATGAAAGCTGGAGATAAACTTTTAGGTATGGATCTATCTCACGGTGGACACTTAACTCATGGTTCAAAACCATCATTTTCTGGTAAAAATTACCATGCATTTTACTACGGTGTAGAGATGGATGGAAGAATCAACTATGATAGAGTTATGGATATAGCTAAAATAGTTCAACCAAAAATCATAGTTTGTGGTGCTTCAGCATACGCAAGAGAGATTGATTTTGCTAAGTTCAGAGAGATTGCTGATGCAGTTGGGGCAATTTTATTTGCTGATATTGCACATATTGCTGGACTTGTTGCTGCTGGTGAACATATGTCTCCATTCCCTTATGCTGATGTTGTTACAACAACTACTCACAAGACTTTAAGAGGTCCAAGAGGTGGTATGATTATGTGTAATGATGAAGATATTGCTAAGAAAATAAACTCTGCTATCTTCCCAGGTTTACAAGGTGGACCACTTGTTCATGTGATCGCTGCAAAAGCTGTTGCATTTGGTGAGATTTTACAACCAGCATGGAAAGATTATGCTAAGCAAGTAAAAGCAAATGCTAAAATACTTGGAGAAGTTTTAATGGAAAGAGGTTATGATCTTGTTTCTGATGGTACTGATAATCATCTTGTATTAGTAAGCTTTTTAAATAAAGACTTTTCTGGTAAAGATGCAGATGCAGCCTTAGGAAATGCAGGTATTACAATCAACAAAAATACAGTTCCAGGTGAAACAAGAAGTCCATTTGTTACTTCAGGTGTTAGAATTGGATCTCCAGCATTAACAGCTAGAGGTATGAAAGAGGATGAATTTGAATTAATAGCTGGAAAAATTGCTGATGTATTAGATGATATCAATAATACAGAACTTCAGTTAAGTATTAAAAAAGAGTTAGAAGAGTTAGCTCAAAATTTTGTAGTTTATACAAAGTCAACTTATTAATATCATTTAGAGTATCTTTAAAAGGATACTCTTTACAAAATTAGGGGAAAAGATTATGGAAGTAAATGGAAAAGAATTTTTAAGAAATGTTAGCATTGAACAAGATAAAGCTGACCTTGCAGAACAAAGAGAAAAACTTGATGAGAAAAAGAGAGTATCATTGAAAAAAACTCCTGAGTATTTTGAATCACATAATATTGATGATGACTCAGCATATGTTAACATATCAAATAATAGTTCCAATTTACAAGAAGATGAAGACACCCTATTAGATATAAAACTTGATAGTAAAAATAATGCTTCAAACAAAAAAAAGATGTTACTTTTAGGTATTGGACTAATTATTTTATTTATTATTACTATAATTATTATGAGAATTATCTCTAATAATGAGCAAGAAGAAGAGTTACAAAATACGATAAAACCTGTACAAACTCTAAATAAAGATAAAATCCTTGATAAAATTGATTCTATTGAGGAGTATCAAAAAGTTATAGAAAAAAGTTCACTACAAACATTAGAACAAGCTCAGAAAAAAGATATAATATTACCAGAAGCTACAAAAGAAGCATCCCCTATTAAATATGAAGAACCTTCTATAAAAAAAGAGATTAAAAGAGATCTATTTGAACTAGAAAAAAAAGTTATTCAAGAAAAAGAAAAGGTTGTTGTAAAGCCTAAACCAAAGCCTAAAGTAAAACCTATAACTCAATCTAAACCAAAAAGAGAGATTATACTACCACCTGCAAAAGAGACAAATTTTGCTAAAAAAACTACAACTGAAGTTAAAGGGTATTATATTCAAATTGGAGCATTTACAAAGAAACCTAGTGACAAACTATTAAGAAGTATCACAAAAAAAGGTTATAACTATGCTGTTCATAAAATTGTAATAAAAGGTAGAACTTACAATAAAGTTTTAATTGGCTCATACTCTTCAAAGTCATCAGCTAAAAAAGTTATAAGTAAAGTAAAAAAAGATTTTAATAATCCAAATGCTTATATTTTAAAATTTTAAGGTAAATAATATATGAATTTTTATAATAAAACACTATTTTTAGATGAGTTTACCCCTGTATCTATATATGTAAAGGTAAAGAAACTTTTTAAAGATGAAGTTACTTTTTTATTTGAATCTGTTGTAAATAGTAGTGATGGTAACTTTAGTTATATTTTTGTTGGTGCAAGAGAGCGAGTTTGGCATAAGGATGGAAAGAGTTTTTATAAAAATGAAAATCAAGATGTAAAAGAGATTGATAAAAATCCATTTGTTTTTTTAAAAAATTATTATAACAATATTGATAAAGAGATTTATAAAAATAAAGGTGATGAGTTAGGTATAGGTCTAATTGATGGTTTTATTGGAAATATGGGTTATGATATGGTTTCTACATTTGAGCCAACTTTAGAAAAATCTATGGCTGGATTAAAAGATGAATTTGGTATTGCGGATTGTGATTTGATTCGTCCTAAGATGGTACTTGTTTATTCTCATAAAAATTCAAAACTTACAATTGTAACATCAATGCAAAGCATGGAACAATATATATCAATAATTGAAAATAGTTTAAAAGAACCATTTGAAAATACACCATTGAAAAAAGCTACTTTATTAGATGATGGGCACTTTGCACACTCTAAAGAGAAGTTCTTTGATATGATTACACAATCTAAAGAGATGATAAAAAGTGGTGATGTATTTCAGATACTTATGACAAATAGATATACTCAAAAAGCTAAGATTGATAATTTAAGTTTTTATAGAATGTTGCGTTCTAAAAATCCTAGTCCATACGTTTTTTTACTTGAATATGAAGATTTTTGCATAGCAGGAAGTTCTCCAGAAGTTATGGTTAGACTTACAGATAACAGAATACTTTTAAGACCAATAGCAGGTACAAGAAAACGAGGTAAAACTATCCAAAAAGACAATGAGATGGAACATGAGATGTTAAACGATCCAAAAGAGGTTGCAGAACATGTTATGCTAATAGATCTTGGTAGAAACGATGTAGGTAGAGTTGCACAAACTGGAACTGTTGAAGTTACTGATAAGATGAGAGTTGAAAAATACTCTCATGTTATGCATATGGTTTCAGATGTTGAAGCAAATCTAGATGAAAAGTACGATATGTTTGATCTATTTGCTTCAACATTTACAGCAGGTACTATGACAGGTGCTCCTAAAATTAGAGCTATGGAACTTATTGCTAAGTTTGAAAAACTTAAAAGAGGTTTTTATAGTGGTAGTATTGCGTATTTTGGTTTTGATGGAAATATGGATAGCGCTATAACTATACGAACAACTATGATAAAAGATGATTCAGTAATTTTCCAGTCAGGTGCAGGAATAGTAGCTGATAGTATCCCTGAACTAGAGTTTTTAGAAGTAAAAAATAAACTAGCAGCAAATATTACTACACTTCAAGATTTAAGTAACTTATGAGAATAATATTTATAGTAACACTTACTATAATATATTCTTACGCAAATAGTTATAATGAACTGTTTTTTAATGGTAACTGCATTACATGTCACTCTAAAAACAAATCAATCTCTGCCCCTTCTATTGCTCAAATAAAAGAGAGATATATAAATGCTTTTCCTAATAAAAAAGATTTTATAAATTATATGTCTACTTGGGTAAAAAATCCAAATGTTGAGACTTCATTAATGGATGATGCAATTAAAAAGTATGAGATAATGCCTGAACTTGGAATTGACATAGATACTTTAAAAGATATATCTCAATATATATATGAAACTGATTTTAAACAATCTATAACCTCTTTTTAATCTTTAAATACTTCATATGTAACATAACTGTAACTAATTTAAGTTATTGTATACAAAACATACAACTCATAATAAATTATTATGTTATAATTAAAAATAAACTAAAGTAAAGAAGGTTAAAAATGAACAATATGAAAATAAAAACTAAAATAATACTAGGTTATACCATTGTATTATTTTTAATGGTTACTGTTTCAACTATTGCATATAATAGTGTCAAATCACTAATTCAATCATCAGGATGGGTAGAACATACTCATAAAGTTATTGAAACAGGTAATATAGTAAGTGCCAGTATGGTAGATATGGAAACAGGTAAAAGAGGTTTCTTAGTTACAGGAATTGATG
>CBFDEF010000036.1:0-16730 GCA_965603755.1 uncultured Arcobacteraceae bacterium | reverse complement strand
GCTGTTCCAATACTTTTATGTGCAGCATTAACTGACTCTATCATATTTCCATGACTTTTATACTCTAATAAATATCTATGGATATAGTGAATAGTATCATCGACCGCAATACCAATACTAATTGCAGCAATAGTAATAGTCATCATATCTAGTGGTATATCCATCCATCCCATTATTCCAAATATAACACCTACAGGTATTGTATTTGCAATTATTGCTATGATTGCTATTTTTAAACTTTTAAATAAAATTAGAAACATAAGAAATAAAATAACTACAACTATCCCTATTGTTTTTATTTGTGAATCAAATAGTGACTGCAACATATTGTTGTAAATAACCAAAAGATTTGATACTTTGAACTCTTCATATTTTGGATTTATAATTGTTTGTAAATCTTTATTTATTTTTTTAAGTAGCATATCTCTATTTAGATTAGAAGCAGAATCTATAACTCTTGTACTTACTCTTGCCATATTATTTTCAATATCTAGATATGGTGATATTATTATTTTTTTATATTTAGCAGGTAGTTCATTGTATAGAAGTGCTAAAGTTAAACTATCTAACTCTTTATTTTCATTTAGAAGTTTTCCTATCTCTCCCATTGTAGCTATTGATAAAACTTTTCCTATAGGTTCTAAAGAGTCCATATAGTTGTGTATCTGTTTTATTTTTTCCATTTTTGTAGGAGTTAACCAATACTGCTCTTTATCCTCTTGAGTTTCTTCAAATTCGTCACCAAAATCATCTAGTTCTTCATCTGATTCTACAACTTCTACTGATGCTATTTGATCACTGTTTTCTTTAAATGTTAAGATAATATCCAAAGGTGTTGTCCCACCTAATTTTTGGTCAACTAATTTCATCCCTTGATATATTTGTGTATCTTGTTTAAAATAATCGATAAAACTATTTTCAACTCTAAGTTTAGATGCACCAGTTAAAGAGAAAATTACTATTAAAAATGTTGTAAATAAAATTGTTTTTTTATAGTTAATAGCAATTAAAGCAACCCTTGATGTAAAAGGTACTTCTTTTTCTTCTCTTACTTTAATTGTACTCTTTTTTAAGTTTAATAGTACAAGTGGAAATAGTAAAAAAGTGATTATTAAAGATACTACAATTCCCACACTCATCATCAATCCAAAATCTTCAATAGGTAGTATTCCACTAAAAACAAGGGAACTAAAACCTGCAATAGTAGTAATTACCACAAAAAATGATGGTTTTGCCATACTAAGGACAGTTTCTAAAACTAACTCTTTTTGTGAATATTGAGGTTTAGTTATATTTAACTCTTTATATTTAATAACTAAATGAACAACTAAAGACATATTCATAATAAGTTGCAAAGATATAAAGTTAGAAGATATAACAGTAATTTCCCAACCAAAAAATCCAAAAAATCCACTAGTTATAATAATAGATACAGTTGATATAAATAATGGTATAACAACCCATTTAATCTCTCTAAGAAGTATATATAGTATCACTATAAGAAGTATCACTATAAGGGAGCCAAAAGTTTTTAAATCATATTTAACAAACTCAACCATATCATCAGCAATCATATTTACTCCACCTAAGTGAAGTTTTACATTACTGTTTTCTTTTTCAAACTGCGTTAATATCTCTCTTAATTTAACTATCTGATTATGGTTTAGTTCTCGTGCATTATCTCTATATGATTTTTTATCTTTTTTTGATAGTTTAGAAGTATCTGTTGTATCATCTTTTAGATTTACCAAAATTGCTGTAGTTTTAAAGTCATCACTAACTAAATTTAGTTTATATATAGCACTATTTAAAAACTCTTGTTTTGCTAATTCTTTATCAATTCCATTTGACTCTAAGGTTGGTATATTTTTTAAAAGCTCTTTTAGTGGACGAATAGGTGATTGTAAAAGTGGTACAGTAACTATAGAGTTTATTGATTCTATAGTTTTTAGTTGTTTTATTCTTTTACTTAACTCTTTAATATTGTTAATATTTTTATCGCTTAATAGATCATCATTTATGCTATATGTAACTACTAAAAAGTTAGGTGCTTCAAATTTTTTTGATACTTCACGATTAAAAGCTAAATCTTTATCATTTTTCAGAAGTAAAGTTTCAGCACTTGCATCAATCTCAAGTTTTGATGCAAATGTAACCATCACTATCATAAATGAGATTATAATAGTGAAAAATATTTTTGGATATTTTAAGAGATAATTTAGATATATTTTTTGTAGCATCTATTAAAGTTTTTTTTCTAAATTTTCCATAAGTTTTGTTATATTATTTGTTTGTAAAAATTCTTTAAATTGCATTTTATCAGTTTTTATAACACTTACACCCAAAATTACTAAATCATATATCAACCAATCACTTTTGTTCTCTTTTTGTTTTTTTGGTTTATAAAACTTATATACAATCTCTAATGCTGTATTGTTACTTACAAGATTTGTAATAAGTGCTATTCTATTTGATTTTGGTTGGTCTATTTTTGTTACTACAACTTTTTCATCTTTATATGAATCAATTTTAGATGAATATGATTGTTTCATCCTTTTAATATAAAGCTCTATAAATTTTTCTTTATTTTGAGTATTTAAAGTTTTCCAAGTTTTACCAAGGCTCAGTTTTGCCATAAGCTCAAAATCAACCATAGGTGAAAGTATATCAACTATTTTACTATTTCTTTGCTCTTTATCTAATGTGTTATCTTCAACTGTTAATATAACATTATCTATTTTTTTTAGAAAATTTGTTTTTAACTGGGTTTGTTCACTAGCAATAAGATTTTGTACAAATATAACTGCACTACATATTATTAAAACTTTTTTTATAAAATTCATTTTTATTCCTTTATTTGATTATCTCTGTATTGTTCATATATATCTCTTAAAAATGGATATAACTCAACTGCGTCTTTTCTTAAATCATCATACTGTTTTCCATTTGTTGATGTATAGTTTATAGTTTTATAAGCTTTTAGTAAAATAGAATCAGTTCTATTCTGTACTAAATTCCAAGATCTCTCATCTATATATATAGCTGGATTTAAATATGAATCAGGATAGATAGATACAACATCTCTTAAATTTGATGAACCAAAAATAGGTAAAACAATATGAAAACCACTTCCAACTCCATAGTGTCCAAGTGTTTGACCAAAATCTTCATCATGTTTTTCTAAGTTATAGTATACATTTGCTGGATCAAAAAATCCAAATAAACCAACAGTAGTATTTAGGGCAAATCTTTGTGTCTCTTCAAAAGAATTACTAAACTTTCCTTGTAAAACATTATTTACTAATCTAATAGGATATAAAATATTATGAAAAAAGTTGTTTACACTATTTCTTATTTCTATATGTACAACTGCTTTATATCCATTTGATACAGGTCTTAATATATAAACATAAAGGTTGTCGTTTACACTAGTCATAAATTTATTATATTGAAAAAGTGGATCATAAACCTCTTTTATCTCCATCTCTTCTTCAAACTCATCAAGAAATTCATCATCATTTACACTTTGATCAATCTTGACACTATTGTTACTTGAATTATCTGCAATCTTTAATTTATTTTCTGCACATCCATTAAAAATAGATATCAATAATAATAAAGTTACAAAATTTAAACGCTTCATTTTTATCCTACTCTAAAAGTTTCTTTTGTTTTACATACATCTTGTAAAAAACATTTATCACAATCTGGTTTTACAGCTTTACAGATATATCTTCCAAATAAAACCATTGCTTGATGAAATATATGTAGATCATCTTTTAGTTTTTTTACTAGCTGAGCTTCTGTTTGTTCTACAGTTTTACCATCACTTAAACCTAATCTGTGAGATACTCGAAATACATGAGTATCAACAGCCATTAAATTCGCACCATCAGCCTCTATCATAAATACATTTGCAGTTTTATTTCCAACACCTGCTAAACTCATAAGTTGTTTAGTATCGTGTGGTATTTGTGCCTCAAAGTTATCATTTACACTTTGAGCCATATTAATAATATTTTTTGCCTTATTATTAAAAAAACTACAACTTTTTAATAACTCTTTTACATCTTCAAGTGTAGCATTGGCTAACTCTTTTGTTGATGGGTATTTTTGAAATAAAGCTGGAGTAATTATATTTACCCTTTTATCTGTACATTGTGCAGATAATATAATAGCTATTAAAAGTTCATAATCATTTTGATACTCTAACTCTGTTACTGCATCACTATAGTTCTCTACAAATTTATTTTTTATAAACTCTATCTCTTTCTTTGTTGCTTTTTTAGTCACAACTATTCTCTTTTGTAATCATAAATATAATAATATCTAAATAATCTATTCGATTTGCTTAGATAAAGATATCTTTATTATTGATTTTTAGATATAATAACAAAAAATAAAGGAAAAAGTTATGAAACTAAAATATTTATCTTTAATTGCTTTACTTCTTTTAAGTGTTGGTAATTTATCTGCGAGATCTGCTGACTCTGATATTACTTATGTAAAAGTAGAAAAGTCAGAACCTATTTATAGAACAGTCAATGTAAGAATACCATATGAAGAGGTTATATCTAAAGCTTATGTAGTAAGGGTTCCTTGTGGTCAAAATTATCAACAAAAAGATACAAATACACTTGGTATTGATACACTTATAGGCGCAGGTATTGGTTTAGCTATTGGAAATCAAGTTGGTTCAGGATCAGGAAGAGATGTTGCCAAAGCTGTAGGTGGTTTAAGCGGTGCTTATATTGCCAATCAAAATAGGGATGGTGATTATTCAACTCAATATTGTAATGAGACAAGATATAGAGACGAAGTTATAACAAAATATGATTATGTGACAGAGCAGAAAATCACTGGATATAGAAATACTTTTATATATGAAGGAAAAGAGTATACAAAAGTAAGCAAACACCCTCTAAGAGAAGTTAAAGTTACAAGATCTGTCACATTTTAAAAGAACTTCTATAAGTTTCATAGCAAGGGTTAATGCCTTTGTTCTGTGACTTAATTGTTTTTTAATTTTATCCTCTAGTATCCCTAAGGTGTTAAAATATCCATCAGGTATAAATAGTGGGTCATAACCAAATCCACCATCACCAATACATTTATCAATAACATCTCCATACATCCATCCATGAGTTGTGTATATTTCACCTTTATATCCTATTGCTAAACATGCAGTATAAAATGCTTTAGTTTTTGAGATATTTTGTTCTTTTAGTTTTAAGATAAGTTTTTCGTTGTTTTGTTCATCTGTAGCATTAACTCCCGCATATCTTGCACTATATATATTTGGTTCATTATTAAGTGCAGGTACAGTTATACCACTATCATCAGATATAACTATATATTCTTGAGAATAATTTATTTTATTTAATGCATCTACTACTGCTTTAGTTTTTATAATTGCATTTGCTTTAAAACTATCACCATCTTCAACTATATCAAATGAACCAAGAATTTCACTATATGGTATCACTTCATATTTTGGAAGAAGTTTTTGTAGCTCTTTTATTTTTCCTTTATTTGCTGATGCTAAAATTATTTGCATTCTATCTCCTTGATAGTTTCATTGGTATTAATCGAATATAAATATTTTAACATAAAAGTTTTATATTTACCACACTTTACACTTATTTAGATATAATCGCAAAATTTCAATTTAATAAAAGGTTTGTTATATGTTTAAAACAATTATGCCATTGAGTCTTATTATCTCTTTTAGATTTTTAGGATTGTTTATAGTGTTACCTGTTATTTCAGTTTATGCTTTAAGTTTACCAGGGTCTACACCTACTTTAGTTGGTATTGTTATCGGTGGATATGCAATAACACAAATGATATTTCAAGTTCCATTTGGTGCTATGAGTGATCTACTTGGTAGAAAAGGTACAATTATCACGGGACTTTTACTTTTTGCTATTGGTTCAATTATTTGTGCTGTATCAAATGATATATTAGGATTATTACTAGGTAGATTCTTGCAAGGGGCAGGGGCTATTGGTGCTGTTGTAACTGCAATGATTAGTGATGTAGTTCGTGAAGAACAAAGACCAAAAGCTATGGCTATTATGGGTGGAAGTATTGCAGCTTCTTTTGCAATTGCAATGATTGCTGGTCCAACTATTGGTGCATTTTTTGGAATACATTCTCTATTTTGGATAACTGCACTTCTTGCACTTATATCAATATATATAATAGTTAAAAAAGTTCCAAATCCACCTATTGTAACACACACTTATCATAACACTAGTAAAATTTCATTTTTAGCAAATCCACAATTAATAAAAATGAATATCACAAACTTTTTACAAAAAGGTATGATGACATTTGCATTTATGATTATCCCAATTATATTAACAAAATCATATGGTTGGGAGTTAACTGATCTATGGAAAGTTTACCTTCCTGCAATGATTGCTGGTGTTTTGGCTATGGGACCAGCTGCTATGTTAGCAGAAAAAAGAGGTATGTTTAAGCAAGTATTATTAATAGGTATAGTTTTCTTTGCTTTGTCATATTACTTAATAGGAAATGCAGATTCAGAAAACTTATTTTTAGTTGGAATTATTGTATTTTTTATCGGTTTTAATATGCATGAACCAATTATGCAATCACTTACAACTAGATATACTAAAGTACACGAAAAAGGTAAAGTACTTGGTGTATTTAACTCATTTGGTTACTTAGGTACTTTTATTGGTGGTTTTGTTGGTGGTATGTATCTAATAGAGGTTGATGGTAGTTTTATGCAAAGTTTATATGATATATCAATTGTGATTGTTATTATTTCTTTAGCTTGGTTGGCACTAATTGCAACTTTACCAAATCCATTAAAGAAAAAGATTGCATATATTAATTTAGATGAGACTAACAGTGGTCATTTTAATAAATTAGATAATTTAAATGGTTGTGATGAGTGGTATATAAATAATACTGAAAATATTGTTATCATTAAATATGATGATGATATTACTTCAGAAGATGAGGTAAAAACACTTATTCAAAAATAGGGGATTTTACTCCCCTTTTTCACAATTAAACTTTCTTATTCTTTATATCTAAAGATTAATCTATCACCTAATAAACAAAACCATAACTTTATAGTATAATATTTGTTAATTTTTAAAAGGCAAACATAACTTATGACAGATACTATCAAAATATTTAAAGCAAATCAAAACAACTTAAAAAACATCGATTTAGAGATTCCAAAAAACAAACTTATTGTATTTACAGGACTTAGTGGTAGTGGTAAATCTACTTTAGCATTTGATACACTTTATGCAGAGGGTCAAAGAAGATATATAGAATCTTTATCTGCATATGCCAGACAGTTTTTAGGAAAAGTTGGAAAGCCTGATGTTGAAAGAATAGAGGGTCTAACTCCAGCTATCGCAATTGATCAAAAAACTACATCTAAAAATCCAAGAAGTACAGTTGGAACTATCACTGAAATATATGATTATTTAAGACTTTTATATTCAAGAGTAGGTAAACAACATTGTGATAAATGTGGAGATCCTATCTCTGAAATGAGTAGTAGTGATGTTATAGATCAGGTTTTAAAACTTCCACAAAATGCAAAAATAGTTATACTTGCCCCATTAGTAAATAGAAAAAAAGGTACATTTGCTGATCTTTTTGAATCTTTACGAGGTAAGGGTTATGTTAGAGCTATGGTTGATGGTGTTATGGTTCGACTTGATGATGAGATTGATCTTGGAAAATCTCAAATGCATACAATTAAAGTAGTAATTGATAGAGTTGTTGTAAAAGATGAAAACAAAGAGAGAATTGCACAAGATGTTGAAAAAGGTTTAAAAGAGAGTTATGGTGAACTTGAAGTTGATATTTTAAATCATAAAGAGCTAGAGTGTGACCAACATATTCACTATAGTGAGCATATGGCTTGTTTTAACTGTAAAATATCTTTTGAGCCACTAGAGCCTTTAAGTTTCTCTTTTAATAGCCCAAAAGGTGCATGTACATCTTGTGATGGATTAGGGATAAGATTTACACTTGATATGAAAAAAGTGATAAATGGAGACCTTTGTATTGATGAGGGTGCTGTAAAAGTTATCTATGGTTTTAATAAAGGTTATTATTTTAAGATGTTAAAAGCTTATTGTGAAGCTGCTAATATTGATACAACTATCCCTTTTAATGAACTCGAACCACACCAAAAAGGTGCAATTTTAAATGGTGGAATTGAAGAGGCAAAATTTACTTGGAAAAAACATAGATTAACAAGAAAATGGGAAGGTATCGTAAAAATTGCATACGATATGATAAAAGACGAAAAGGAGATGGATGCTTATATGACTGAAAAAGTATGTGATACTTGTGGTGGTCATAGACTAAAAGCTTCATCTTTAGCTGTAAAAGTTGCAAATACAGGGATAGCATCAATCTTAGATATGCCAATAGAAACATCTCATACATTTTTTCAAGATGAAAAAAACTTTGAATACTTTAACAACCAAGAAGCGATGATAGCATCTCCAATTCTAAAAGAGGTACGAGATAGAATATATTTTCTTTATGATGTTGGTTTAGGGTATATTACTTTAGGTAGAGATGCTAGAACTATTAGTGGTGGGGAAGCCCAAAGAATAAGGGTAGCTTCACAAATTGGTTCAGGACTTACAGGAGTTCTATATGTTTTAGATGAACCATCTATTGGACTTCATGAAAGAGATACTGAAAAACTTATCAAAACATTAAAAGCACTACAAGCAAAAGGGAATACTGTAATTGTAGTTGAGCATGACCAAGAGACTATGGAAGCTGCAGATTTTATTGTTGATATTGGTCCCCAAGCTGGAAAATTTGGTGGAGAGGTTGTATTTAGTGGTGACATGAAACAGCTATTAAAATCAAAAACATTAACTGCACAATATCTAAATGGAACAAAAGAGATAAAATACTACAAAAGAAGAGCCCAAGATGATTGGATAAAAATAAACAATGTAAATATAAACAATATTGTAAACCTAGATGTTCAAATACCTCTACATAATTTATGTGCAATTACAGGGGTAAGTGGGTGTGGTAAATCTTCTCTTATCTTACATACTCTTTTACCTGTTGCAAAAGAGCTTCTAAATCGTGCAAGAAAAGTTGATAAAGTAGATGGTGTAACAATTGATGGATTAGATAAGCTAGATAAAGTTATCTATCTAGACCAATCTCCAATAGGTAGAACACCTAGATCAAACCCTGCAACATATACAGGACTTATGGATGATTTAAGAAAACTATTTGCAGAGACAAAAGAGTCAAAATTAAGAGGTTATGCAATAGGACGATATAGTTTTAATGTAAAAGGTGGAAGATGTGAAAAGTGTCAAGGTGAGGGTGAGATAAAAATTGAGATGCACTTTTTGCCAGATATTATGGTAAGTTGTGAAGATTGTAATGGTGCAAGATACAATCCTCAAACTTTAGAGATACTTTACAAAGGTAAGTCAATAGCAGATGTTTTAGCAATGAGTGTAGAAGAAGCTTTTGAATTTTTTGTAAAAGTTCCTAAACTTCATGCAAAACTAAAAACTCTACTTGATGTTGGACTGGGATATATATCTTTAGGACAAAATGCTATCACTTTAAGTGGTGGAGAAGCACAAAGAATAAAACTAAGTAAAGAGTTATCTAAAAAAGATACAGGAAATACACTTTATGTTTTAGATGAACCAACTACTGGACTACACTTTGCAGATGTTGACAGACTTACACAAGTTTTACATCATCTAGTAGATTTAGGTAATAGTGTTATAGTAATCGAACATAATTTGGATGTAGTACGAAATGCAGATTATGTTATAGATATGGGATATGAAGGTGGAGCAAAAGGTGGACAAGTTATCTCAACAGGAACACCAGAAGAGGTAGCTGCATCTCATAAAGAGACTAAGAGTTATACTGGGTATTATTTAGAGAAGCAGTTGTAATATGAATACAAATAGATATATAAAACTAATATTATTAATCCTAGTATTCAATATATCTCTATATTCTAAAGAAAAAATAAATGTGAATTTTAATAACTTGGATATAAAAGAGTTTATTAAAATCACATCTAAAGTTATAAATAAAAATATTTTAATTGGCACTGATATAAAAGGAAAAGTAAACTATATCTCTAGTAAACCTACATATAAAGATGAAATAATAGATATATTAAAATATGTATTAAAGTCGCAAGGGTATGTGTTAGTTGAAACTAAAGGGTTTCTAAGAGTTGAAAAGATTGATGTAAATATTCAAAATAAACTTGAAAAAGTTGTTGAGGTTATATATTTAAAAAATACAGAATCAAAAAATATTTTAAAAATTATTACAAATATAATATCAAATAAAGAGTATAAAAATAAAAATGATAAACCAAATATCTCAGAGGATGAAGATATAAATGCAATTATAGTAATTGCAAAAAAAGCTGATTTAAAATATATAAAAGAACTAATAGAAAAATTAGATAAAAATAGACAACAAGTGTATGTTCAAGCTAGAATTATTGAGATAAGTGGACAAAAAACTAAAGAGATAGGGATCAAATACGGTTTAATTGGTGCAAAATCAAATAGTTCAGGTCTTTTAACATTTGCTGCTAATATGGGTGGAGATATAGTAGCTGCAAACACTTCAACTATAGGATTAAATCTACCAAATTTAAATAAAGGTTTGGCATTAGGTGCAACTATAAACCTTCTAAATCAAAATGGTGCTGCAAACATAGTAAGTGAACCATCTTTATTATGTATAAATAATAAAGAATCATCTATTTATGTAGGGGAAACAAGAAGTATAAAAACTGGTACAACAACTACAACTGGTGGAAATATAAATGATACATACAATAGAATTGATATAGGTCTTACATTAAAAGTTAAGCCTCGAATATCAAATAATAATAAGGTGTTACTAGAGATAAGTACAAAACTTGAAGATGTAGGACAAACAACAACTAATGGTCAACCAAATACAACGAAAAAGGATTTAGTAACTACTGCAATAGTTGATAATGGTGAATCTATTATCTTAGGTGGATATATAAAATCAAAAAAAGAATATAGAGTTGATAAGGTACCCTTTTTAGGAGATATACCTATCTTAGGTGAACTTTTTAAAAATAATAAAGAGTTTAACGACAAAATTAACCTTGTAATAATCATCACACCATATATAGTACCAAAATCAAAAAATTTATCTTTTGTAAGAGAGAATTTAGCTAAATTAAAACAATTAGAGGAACAATATACCAAAGATAGAATCAATAAACTAAAAAGTACGAACATAAAAGATAAGCAAAAAATTACAAAACAAACTAAAAAAGAGATAACAAACAAAGAACTACATAATAAGAGAGTTCAAGAGATGTTTGGAATATAGATATATAAAAGGGATAACAAGAATGAACGAAACAAAAAAGACACTTACTATTATAGATACATTTGGCTTTCTTTTTAGAAGTTACTATGCACTACCACCACTTAGATCAAAGACAGGATTTCCAACAGGTATGCTTACAGGGTTTATGAACTTTATAAGTGGAATAGGGAGAGACTTTCAAACTGATTATTTGGTATTTGCATTAGATAGCAAAGGAAAAACATTTAGAAGTGATATATATGAGGAGTATAAATCTCATAGACCAGATTCTCCAGATGATTTAAAAGCTCAACTTCCAGTGGCTATTGAGTTTATTAAAAAGATGGGATTTGTAACAGCTGCAGAGGTTGGATATGAAGCTGATGATATCATTGCTTCTTTAGCATATGATGGTGCAAAAAAAGGTCTAAATGTACGAATAGTAAGTCATGATAAAGATTTGTATCAGTTAATAGGTGAAAATATTTTTATGTTTGACCCTATGAAGAAAAAAATAGTAAGCCGTGATGATTGTTTCTCTAAGTATGGTGTATACCCTGAACAGTTCACTTGCTACCAGTCTTTACTTGGCGATAGTGCTGATAATGTCCCTGGAGTTAAAGGTGTGGGTGCAAAAACTGCTATGGCTTTAATCCAACAGTTTGATAACCTTGATAATATTTATGCAAATATGGAAAATATTGAGAAACCAAGATGGCAAAAGCTTTTAACAGAAGGTAAAGATATGGCGTATATAAGTAAACAGTTAGTTACTTTAGATACACAGTTTCATGCATTAGAGCATCTAGGGGATATTGAAACATTAGAGTTACCAAAAGAGAACCCAATTTTAAAAATAGCAAATATGTTAAATGACTATGATATGAATAGAATCATTGACAAAGTTCATAAAGAGGGACTAAACTATAAAACAGCAATTCCTGTGGGTTATGATGAATCAAAGTTTACAACAGCTCCTATTAGAGAAGAAGAGGTTTTGTCTTGTGAATATATACTTCTAAATGATAGTAAAAAACTTTTTGAAGTTATAAACTCAATCCCTAAAAACTCTTTAGTTGCCTTTGATACTGAAACTACAGGTTTAGACTCTGCAACAGCTTCTATTGTTGGATTCTCTTTTTGCTGGGAGAACTCAAAAGCATACTATGCACCAATAGGACATTTTTATCTAGGAGTTGAGGAGCAAATCTCTGAAGAGGATGCAAGAAGAGCATTAGAGCTTTTAAATACTCACAAACTAATATTACAAAACTATAAGTATGATAAAGCAGTAGTTCTTAATAACTTTGATTTAGAATTAAAGTTTGAAGCTGATACTATGATAATGGCGTGGTTACTAGATAGTGATAAACCTGTAGGGATGGATAAGTTAGCAAGTAGATTATTAAATGGATATACAACTATAGCATTTAAAGATGTAGTAAAAAAAGGGGAAGACTTCTCAAATGTATCACTTGAAGATGCTTGTAAATATGCTGCGGAAGATGCTTTTATCACTTTTAAACTATACCATAAGATATTAGAACTATTTAAAGATAACGATGAAGAGTATCTAATGCAAATAGCAAAACAAATAGAGTTCCCTTTTATAAGTGTTATTTCAAATATGGAAAGTAAAGGTATCAAAGTAGATACTGAGTTCTTTGCAAAACTAAAGCAAAAAAGTAAAACAGATCTTGATAGTTTAACAAAAGAGATATATGAGGTTTGTGGAGAGCAGTTTAATATAAACTCACCTAAACAATTAGGTGCAATATTATTTGATACATTAAAATTAACTGCATCTAAAAAAACAAAAACAGGTTATAGTACAAATGAATCAGTTCTAGCATCTATTAAAGATGAGCATATAGTTGTACCAAAGATTTTAGAGTATAGAGAGGCTTTTAAACTTCACTCAACATATATAGAACCACTTTTAGAATTAGGTGAAAAAAACGAAGAGCATAAAATACATACATCATTTTTACAAACAGGAACTGCAACAGGACGATTAAGTAGTAAAAACCCAAATCTTCAAAATATTCCTGTAAGAACTGAAGCTGGTAGACAAATAAGAGAAGGTTTTATCGCACAAGATGGATATAAACTAATTGGTATAGATTACTCTCAAATAGAGTTAAGACTTCTAGCACACTATAGTAAAGACCCCGCACTTCTAGACGCTTTTATAAATGATAAAGATATACATATGCAAACTGCAATTAAAATATTTGGGGAAGATGAAGCAGTTGAGAAAAGAGGGGTAGCAAAGTCTATAAACTTTGGACTTCTATATGGTATGGGTGCAAGGAAACTTGGTGAACAGTTAGGTATTCCTAGCAAAGAAGCTAAAACTTACATTGATAGTTATTTTGAGTCATTTGCTACAGTTAAAGACTTTTTACAATCTATTGTTGATGATGCTATGCAAAATGGATATGTAAAAACATTGAGTGGTAGAAAAAGAAGATTTGACTTTGAAAATGCTACTGGTATGATGAAAGCAACATATCAAAGAGAATCAGTAAATACTGTTTTTCAAGGTAGTGCATCAGATTTAATCAAACTAGCTATGAATAAAATAGATACGAAATATAAAAATAGTGATGAGGTTCGAATGCTACTACAAATCCATGATGAACTTATCTTTGAAGTTAAAGAGGATATGGTAGAAAGTATCACAGAAAAACTAGTATATATAATGGAAAATATCTTTAAACTTGAAGTACCTTTAAAAGTTGGTGTATCAGTTGGAGATAGTTGGGCTCAACTTAAATAGGTAATTGATTTTGTTTGAAAATTATAAATTAGAGATACTATATCAAGATGAATATATAGTTGCTATAAATAAACCAAGTGGACTATTAGTTCATAAATCTATGATAGATAAACACGAAATTTATTTTGCTATGAAGATATTGAGTGAACAAATAGGAAAGTGGGTTTATCCAGTTCATAGATTGGATAAGCCAACATCAGGGGTACTTTTATTTGCATTAGATAAACATAGTGCAAAACTTATCTCAACACAATTTTCCCAACATACAATAGAGAAACAATATATCTGTGTATCTCGCGGATATGTTAATAGATCTGGAATTATAGAGCATCCTTTATCAGTAAAACTTGATAGAATTGCAGACAAAGATGTCTCAATTCAAAAAGAGGCTCAAGAGGCTATTACTAGATATGAGACACTATCACAAGTAGAATTAGACCATAGTATTGGAAGATATGATAAAACTAGATATTCACTTGTAAAAGTTACACCTCAAACAGGTAGAAAACATCAAATAAGAAGACACCTCAAACATATTTCTCATCATATTTTAGGTGATACAAAATATGGAAGAGGGGAGCACAATAAACTTTTAAGAGAGGTTTATAATTGCAATAGACTCTTACTACATGCAATATCTTTAGAAATAACTCATCCATATACAAATGAAGCATTAAAAATTGTAGCTAACACTGATGAGATTTTTGATTCTATATTAAATAAGTTTTTTCCAAAAAGAATAGACTTATTTTAAATTTTATCAAATATAATTAGATATTCACCAGCATAGTTATAGTGTTTAGGAGTTGTTGGTTGTTGAGAATATTTATGAATCCATTTTTCCCCATCTAGTGAGTTTTTATGTAGAACCAAATTGTTATCAAGAAATATATTTAATTCATCAGTCATCCTTATACATCCGTGTGAATAT
Organism: uncultured Arcobacteraceae bacterium; assembly: GCA_965603755.1. Classification (GTDB taxonomy): domain Bacteria; phylum Campylobacterota; class Campylobacteria; order Campylobacterales; family Arcobacteraceae; genus JAIOSF01. Next base: position 1,638 of record CBFDEF010000036.1, on the reverse strand, counting down.
GGTTTCCCCATTGGTTTATAAGATATATGAGCGTGTACAGCAAGGTTTAATTTATCCGTTATAAGTTTCCATTTTTCTTCATCATATATTTTTTCATTGTTTTTATCAAATAGATTATACCTTACTGTATTTTGTTTGCCAAAATAAAATACAAATCTATCTTTGTATCCATAACCAAAGGTTGTGTTATCTTTATTTAACTCACCATCAGATCTCCATCCAGCTTTTGCTTTAAATGTGCCAGCTGGTGTTTTTAGATAGTGGTCATCTCCTAACTCAATCTCAATCTCCCTTTCCATATCTCCACTAGAGATAAAATCTTTTCCAATATAATAAAATTTTTGAGTTTCATTGTTCCAAAATGTTAAAATAAATAGTTGCTGCTCCAAATCAATAACACTTACAAATTGTGAGTGATTAAAATCAATATTTTTATTTTGAAGTTTATTTTGAAGTTTTTCCCAATAAGTATGATCTTTATTAAGTAAGTATGATCTTTTTTTTCTAAGAAAATTTAAAGATTTATCATTTTTTACCGTATCCCATGATTTTAATAAATTCACATAGTTTTTTAAACAGTTGAAATCTGTTTGGCATTTGTTTTTTAGGTATGAGTTAAATCTTTTTCTAAATATATTTATCTCAATCACATCGTTATTAAATTCAGTTTGTAACTGTTTTACCATCTCTGTGTCAGCGCATAAAATATAAAATGATAATAGTGTAAGTAAAATAAATTTCATCATAAGTGTATTCTATATAATTTTAACTAAATATATGCTATTATCCATTTACTAACCATAAAAGAGAGAAAATGGACGAATATAGATTATTAATAGAAGCAAGTGATACTAAAGGTTTAGTTTATAATATTTCAAAGGTATTATTTGAACATAATTTGAATATAGAAAACAACTCTGAATATGTAGATAATGAAACTAACAATTTTTTTATGAGAACAGTTATAACTGGTGAATTAGATAGCGAAAAATTATTAGCAGATTTAAAGTTAATTTTACCACAAGATTCAGATATAAAACTTACACAAAAAGCAAAAAAAGATATAGTTATTTTAGCAACTAAAGAGATGCATTGTTTAGGTGATTTACTTATTAAGCATACTGCAGGGGATTTAGATGCAAATATTACTGCTGTTATTTCAAACCATGACAGTTTAAGAGATTTAGTAGAAAAATTTAATATCCCTTTTGAGTATGTATCTCATGAGAATTTAACTAGAGAAGAGCATGAAGATTTAATCATTGAAGCTATTAAAAAATATAATTATGAACTTATAGTTTTAGCTAAATATATGAGAATTTTAACACCAAAATTTGTTAAAACATTTAACAAACAAGTATTAAATATTCACCATAGCTTTTTGCCAGCTTTTATAGGAGCAAATCCATATAAACAAGCTCATAAAAGAGGTGTGAAAATTATAGGTGCAACATCTCATTGGGTAACTGATGATTTAGATGAAGGTCCAATTATTGCACAAGACATCACAAGAGTAGATCATAGTTACTCTTGGGAAGATATGAGAGATGCAGGAAGAAATGTAGAAAAAGTGGTACTATCAAATGCTTTAGATTTAGTTTTAAAAGATAAAGTTTTTGTTTATGGTAATAAGACGGT
>CBFDEF010000035.1:0-17945 GCA_965603755.1 uncultured Arcobacteraceae bacterium | reverse complement strand
CTGTTGATATTACAGATAATGGTTGTCTCCATTGATGAGCAATATTTCCTATCATTTCACCCATTGAAGCTAATTTTTTTTTTGATGCTATTTGTTTATCTTTCTCTCTATTTTTCTCAACTTCTATTTTTATATTTTCTTCCAATGTTTCATTTAAAGCTTTTAAATTCATTGTTTTTTCATCTACAATTCTTTCTAAATTATCATTTAGATTCTCTAATTTTGTTACATCATTAAATGTTATTACCATTTCATTTTTATCACTATTTAAATCATACGATTCAGCATTTACTTGAAAAATATGCTTATTTTGATTTTTATCCGTGATTTTAACTTTAAAAATTTCATTTTTTCTTTCTAAAATATACTCATTCCATACTATATCATCCATATACTTTTGTAAATAGTTATGTTTTTCATCTGATTCAAAAAAATCACAAATACAGTCATATTCCTTTGCAAAATCATCTAATCTTTCATATCCGAAGAAATTTAAAAATTGTTTATTACAATCATGTATATTACTTCCATTTGTTAAAATTACAATTGATGTTTGTGTATCTAAAATATTTTGTATACTTTGTTTCTGTTTTAAAAGTTCATCACTGTGTTCTTCAACCAATTTTAAATGCCGTCTTTTAAAAAATATATATCCAAATGAAATAATAATCAATATAATTAATAACATCCAATATAAACGTATTTTTGATTTCTCTTTCATCTGCTCAAGAATTTTTGATTTTTTAAGTTCTATTATCATTATTAAATGATCATCATTCTTAAATGAGGTTTTTTTAGCATAAAAATCTTCACTTATTATTTCATCTTTTAAAAGTAAATCTTTTGAAAAATTATTAAAATATGTAAAAGAGGTTACATCACTATTTAAATATTTTCCCCAAGAATATTTATCGTTTAAATGAACTAAAAAATTACCATCTTTATCAATAATGTATATATTAAAAACACTAGTTGTTTGTAATTTATCTAAAAATGACTTTATATCTATATTGATAATTAAAATTCCATGATTTATACCATCAATGAGAACAGGAGTACCTACTCTTAGTGTTGGTTCAATTGGTCTTACAATTTTTCCATATTCAATATTTAGATCAATTTTTGAATGCCAGATTGTATTCACTTTTGTATTATGAATATCTTTAAAATAGTATCTATTTTTTTTATTCTGAAGTTTATCTTTTGCTACAATAAATGATTGTTGATTTTTTTTATCAACTCTAATAATCTCGTCACCAAAACTATTGATATATCTAAATTGTACAATCGATGGTGAACTTTTTATTAATGATAAAAAAAGTTCATTCATTAATTCAATATTATTATTATTTTGAACAAAATCTATAAAAGATTTATTCTCATTTATTCCAATAATTGTTTGGTCAAACTTATTTATATAAGCTTTTAATAGTTTATCTTTTTCATTAAATTTAAACTCAGCCTTTTGTAGAGATAATTGTTTTAAAAGTCCCTCATCTGCTTTATTCTGAAAAACTAAATAAGTTAGTGCAATAAACATAATAACAATAGAAAAAAATAGGAAAAAACGACTTTTCAAAATAAACCTTTATAATACTAAAGTAATTATATTGTAACTTAATATTATTAAATTTTTATTATTATTTACTTAAAGTTATCTACTAAACTACTAGATAAGTTATTATATTAAATAAACTTGTAGTATAATCTTTCAAATTTAAACAATAAAAGGAAAGAAAATGCCAAAAATTAATAAATATGTAGATATTAGTGAAATAGATAGAGAAGCAAAAAAAGATTTAATAGATAGACATAGTCCATTTATTACATGTAATGATACTGCAACTGCGGGTGAGCCATTTGAAGTAACAGTTAAAATGGGTAATGAATATACTCATCCAGATGATTTTGATCATTATATTGAATCAGTTACACTTTTTAATGGTGAAGTTAAGTTAGCTCAAGCTACATATATTCCAGGAACACTTGGAAATATAAAAGCACATAACACTACAACTTTTACAATTATCCCAACAGGTAAAAAATTAAATCTTGTAGCTCATGGTTACTGTACTAAGCATGGTATCTGGGAAGGTACAGCTGTAGAAGTTACAGTTAACTAAAAACTGAATAGTTAAAGTAAGATAACAAGTGGCTTTTTTAGGAATAGATTTTATAGTCTCTTCTATAATGTGGTTGCTTGTTGTCATTTTATTTGCTTTTGTATTTAGGAAACATTTAAAAAAGTTTTTTTATAAAGATATCTCTTTTGATATTTTTTATAAAAACTTAAGAAGTTACTTATTAGAAACTTATCCTGAAGTTAAATTTGATTTTTCAATAATTGAAACTAGTAAATCTGAACCAAATCCAAACGCAAGAAAATATATAATTTTAGATGATATTATAAATCAATACAGTTCTCTAAAATTAGACTCATCAAAATATCCTTCTGTGTCACCTCAAAATTTACAATGGAGCAGTTATATATTTAATTCTGAACCAAATAAAGATAAAATTCCCAAGGATTGGGTTAAAAGAAAAAATGCTTTATTGATAAGAGACAATAAAAAATGTTTTAGATGTAGTACTAAAGTTGATCTAAATACAATTCAGATACATATGATTAGATCTTTAGAAAAAGGTGGGAAATATTTTTTAGAAAATCTTATACCTATGTGTAAAGATTGTGATAAAATATTAAATAAAAAAATAAAACATCTAGATATAAAAGAAAATCTTTATGAGCTAGTTAAAGGTAATGTATAATGAAAAGAGTTGTAATTATAGGTGGTGGATACACTGGAATTTATGCACTAAGAGAACTTATAAAAAATGATAATATAAAAATCACTTTAATTGACAAACACACCTATCATAATCTTCAACCTGAAGTTTATGACCTAATTGCAAACAAATCAAACTTGGCTGATGTAACTATAGATTTAACAACATTGTGTCAAGGTTTTGAACACTCTTATTTAGAGTTTAAAAATTTAAGAGTAATAAATATAGATTTTGATTTACAAAAAATATTTACTGCTGAAAATGAGATAGTTGGATATGATTATTTATTATTAGCAGCAGGGACTAGAACTTTTTTTCCTAAAAACTTAGAGGGATTAAATAATACAGATGATATTAAAAAACTTCATCGAGCACTATTTTTTAAACAAAGTTTTGAGAATCAGCTTTTCAATAAAATTGAAGATGAAGCAAAAAAATGTGATAAAACACACATTGCTGTTGTAGGTGCTGGACTTTCAGGAGTAGAGATAGCTGCTGAGATGGCTTACTATGCAAAGAAGTTTTTTAAAAGAGGAAGCTTTGCTTGTCATAACCTAAAAATTTCACTTATTAGTTCAGGAAACTCTATTTTACCCGGATTTGCCCCTAATATGATAAAAATGTCACATGATAGATTAAAATCACTTGATATAAATATTATAACAAATACAAAGATGGAAAGCTGCGATAAAGAGTATCTATATCTTTCAAATGGTACAAAAATAAGATATTCATTTATTATATTTTCTGGTGGTATTGAAGCCTCAAATATTACAGCAAAATTAAATATACCTAAAAACAAAAAAAATCAAATTATTGTTGATGAATACTTAAAAATAGAAAAATACGATAATGTTTTTGCTAGCGGTGATGTAGCTCAAATTAAAAATAGCAGTGGTGAAATAATGCCTGCTAATGTTACGGTTGCCCGAGCTAGCGGTGTAATTGCAGGAAAAAATATACTAAAATCTATAGAAAATAAAGATTTACTAAAATGTAACCCAAAACTAGAGGGTACATTAATAGCCCTAGGTGGGAAATATGCAGTATGCGATTTGTATGGTCTAATTCAAGTTAAAGGTTTCATAGGATACTTAATAAAACAATATGTATTTATAAGATACAAACTTCCATTATTAAAATATATAAAAAATGGTTATTCTAAATTGATGAATAACTAATCTAACCACATATTTAACATAATTTTGTTATTATATTATATTAACCATATTAAAAAAGGATTTTTTGATGACTATACTTGACGGTAAAAAACTATCAAATAAAATTAGATTAGAAGTAAAAGAAGAGGTAGAAACTTTACAAGAGAGATCTATCACACCAGGTCTTGCAGTTGTTCTTGTAGGTGCAGATCCTGCTAGTGCTGCATATGTAAATATGAAAAGTAAAGCTTGTAAAGAGGCTGGAATATACTCAATAGCTCATGAGATGCCAGAATCAATCTCTCAAGAAAATATATTAGAGATAATTGAGATGATGAACAAAAATCCAAATATTGATGGTATATTAGTACAACTACCATTACCTGCACATATTGATACAACTGCTGTTCTTGAAGCTATTGATCCAATTAAAGATGTGGATGGGTTCCACCCTTATAATGTTGGTAGAGTGGTTGCTGGACTTGATGGATTTATACCTGCTACACCTTATGGTGTTATGGAACTTTTAAAAGAGTACAATATTGATCCTAAAGGAAAAAATGTTTGTGTTGTTGGAGCTTCTAATATTGTAGGTAAGCCAATGGCTACATTGCTATTAAATGCTAATGCAACTGTTGAAATATGTCATATATTTACAGATGACTTAAAAAAACACACTTTAAATGCTGATATTATTTGTGTTGGTGTGGGTGTTGTAAACCTTATAAAAGAAGATATGGTAAAAGATGATGCAATTATAGTTGATATTGGTATCAATAGATTAGAAAGTGGAAAACTAACAGGTGATGTAGACTATAAAAATGTAGCACCAAAGTGTTCATATATAACGCCAGTTCCTGGTGGAGTAGGACCTATGACAATTGCAATGCTACTTAAAAATACAATTAAATCAGCAAAAATGAGAAGACAGGTAGAGAATTAATGGATATTAATAAACCAGAGATAGATACAATTACAATAGATAATCGAGTAGAAAATAAAAACTTTTTTAAAAAACTATATGATTGGTCAAGTAGTTGGACAGGTACAATTATAATAGTACTTGGTATTATATTTTTTCTTGCTCAAGCATTTGTAATTCCAAGTGGAAGTATGAAAAATTCTCTTTTGGTTGGGGATATGTTATTTGTTAAAAAATTTGCTTATGGTATACCAACTCCAAGACTTCCATGGCTTGAGGTTCAAGTATTTCCTGACTTTAACGATAATGGACATCTTATAGAAGGTGACAAACCCCAGCGTGGTGATATTGTTGTATTTAGATATCCACATAATGAAAAAATCCATTATGTAAAAAGGTGTGTAGCAACTGGTGGTGATATTGTATTTTTAAAAGATAAAAATCTATTAATTCACCCAAAAGAGGGAAATAAATTTGTTGAAGATAACTACAAAACTGAACAAACTGTTAAAATAGGTAAAAGATTGTTTGTAGTAAATCCATACAAAGAAGATCATCCAGGTATCCATACAGATCCAACAGTTGTAAATGATGGAAGACAACCAGCTGAACTATTTAATATGATACCTATAATTATTCCAGATGGTGAATTTTTTATGATGGGTGATAATAGAGATCATAGTAATGATAGTAGATTTTGGGGAACGGTACCTTATAAATATGTTGTAGGAACTCCATGGTTTATCTACTTTTCATGGGATGAAAACAAAAAGATTAGATGGGACAGAGTTTTTCAGTCACCATTACAATTAGAAAAAACAAAATATGTAAAAGATAATTTTACACATCAAGAGGGGATATATTAAATGAAATATTATATTGGAGCAGACCACGCAGGTATTGATATCAAAGCTTATGTAAAAGAGATATTTACAAAACTTGGGCATGAAGTTGAAGATTTAGGACCTTTTGATAAAGAAAGAGTTGATTATCCTGATTATGCACAAAAGGTTTGTGAAGCAGTATTAGCCAATGAAAACAGCAAAGGTATTTTAATTTGTGGGACAGGACTTGGAATGAGTATGGCTGCAAATAAATTTGATGGAATTAGAGCAGCACTTTGTCACAATGAATATAGTGCTGCAATGGCAAGAGAGCATAATGATGCAAATATACTTTGTTTAGGTGAAAGAGTATCTGGGCAGGGTATGGTTGAAGCTATTATAAACTCATGGAACTCAAATGAGTTTGCTGGTGGAAGACATGCTGGGCGAGTTGAGAAGATAAATGCACTTTCAAAAATGGGAAGCTGTAGAGTATAATACTTTATAAGGATTAAAATGACAAGAACACCACCGCCAGCTGATTGGGTTGTATATGTAGTAGTGCTAAGTGTAGTAGCTGCAATGATGTATGGTAAATATTTAATTGGTAAAGGTGATGAACCTATACAAGATGTTATAAAAGAAGATATTGAAGAGTTTGAACATCTAGTTGAAGATATAGTAGAAGATATGGAGAAAAAGATTAAATGATTAATCCTAAAATTGTAGATTATATCTTTAGTTCTGCATCTATTCAAAGATGGAATGACTATCCTCGTATGGTTGACCTTGTCGAACTTGATAAACAAGCACATAAGTTTATTATTGCATATTTTATAGCAAAACTTGAAAAGGATATAAACTATACACACCTAATTGAAGCTGGAATTTTTGAGTTTCTTAGACGAGTAGTTGTAACTGACATTCGTCCAGATGTTTTCAGAAAAGCTCTTCAAAAAAAAGGCTCTGAGATAAATGCTTGGGTACTTAATAAACTAGAAAGCTCACTTATAGATATTGATAATGGAAACTTTTTTCAAAAATTTAAAGATTACTTAGAAGATGAAACTATGTATAAAAAAGAGAGATTTGTTCTAAAAGCAGCCTCTTATTTAGCTACTAAATGGGAGTTTGGCATAGTTTATCAAACAAGTCAATTCTTAAATGATATTGATGAAGTAAAAAAAGAGGTTGATGCTGAGATTGAGGACTACTATGAACTTATAGGTGTTCGTAAAATTGCATTAAATAAAAAACTTGCTAAAGTAATAGACTTAAGTGGACGGCTAAGATTTCAAAAAAGATGGGCACAAACTCCACGAATACCGGAAACTTCTGTTTTAGGACATATGCTAACCGTTGCTATTTTTGGATATTTTTACTCTATAAAAATAAATGCTTGTGAAAAAAGAGTTCAAAATAACTTTTTTGTTGCACTATTTCATGATCTTCCTGAAGCACTTACTAGAGATATTATAAGTCCAGTAAAATATAGTGTAGATGAATTAGCTGATATAATTGCAGAATATGAAGTTAGTCAAATTGAAGATAAGATAATGCCATATATCCCAAATGATATGAAAAAAGAGTTCTCTTATATTTTAGGTCTTGATGAAAACAATGTCAAAGATGAGTTTGATAATAAAATTATAGAAGATGGCAAAATAAAAGTTGTTGAAGATATGCAAAGATACAATCAAGATAGATATGATCCAATCGATGGTAAAGCGTTAAAACAATGTGATAAATTATCTGCATTTATTGAAGCTAGTTTATCCATATCTCATGGTATAAAATCTAAAGAGTTATTAAATGGCAAAAAAGAGATCATGAATGGACTTACATCTATTTCTGGTATTGATTTCAAACAAATAGCAAATCTTATTGATCAAGAATTTTGTACAACAGGTACAACTCAAACCACTATGGATCTGTAGTGGATATAGTTCTAGTTCTTTTAATATTAGCTTTAATAGTTGTTGGAGTTTTAATCTTTTTAAATGGAAATAGTAAAGATATTAAATCACCAACAGTTAAAAAACATGAGATAATACAACAGTATGAAAAAGAGTTAAATACTATTTTAAATAGATATAAAAATGACAATGAAACTAAAATAAAAGAAAAAAAACTATTTTTACAAAAATGTAGTAGTGAATTATCAAGAAATATTTTTTTCAATCCAGATGAATCTAAAAAAATCATTCAGAATCTAGCCTCTTTATAGATGAGACAATTTATACAAAGTAAAAATCATGAGTAATAAAAAAGAGATTATTTTTATAACGGCCACAAATACAGATGTTGGGAAAAGCTATGCTTGTGAAGTATTTTTAAAAAAATTTGCCTCAAATGGTCAAAAAGTGGGATACTATAAGCCAATAGAAACAGGTGTTATAGATGAACCAATAGATGGAACAAAGCTTTTAAATATAACAAAAAATCTAAATTCTGAATTTAATGTTTCAATAGATGATGTTGTTCCATATCAATTTAAACTCCCAGCCGCACCTTTTGTTGCAAAAAAAGAGAGATCAATAAGTATTGATTTTATTAAACATAATGTATCAAAACTTTTAAGATATTGTGATGTACTTATTGTTGAAGGTGCAGGTGGTTTAATGGTACCAATAGAAAAAAGTTATTTTATGATAGATCTTATCGTAGATTTTCAAAACCAATTTAACTCTAAAACAATATTAATATCCCCAAGCAACCTTGGTAGTATAAATGATACTATGTTATCCCAAAAAGCATTAGATGATTATAATATAAATTATGATTGGTACATAAATCTATACAAAGATAAAAATGAATTTGAAACTGTAACTATGCCATTTTACAAAGAGTATTTTAACAACAAAATAAACTTTCTGTAAAATCAACAACACAACTTTACCACTTTATTATTATATACTATTAAACAAATAAATAATAACAAAGGGTGAGCTATGTCTAATTATACTGAACACGGAATATCAATAGGGATAAACAGAGTAAACGATACATTTTTTATAAAGATAAAAATCAATGGTAAGCTTACACATGAAGATTATAAAATGATGATACCTATGGTTGAAAATGCAGTAAAAAGTGTTGAAAAACCAGAAATCAAAGTACTAATAGATGCAATTGATTTTGATGGTTGGGAGATGGAAGCTTTATGGGATGATTTAAAATTTAGTTTAGGACATATTGAGTTATTTAATAAAATAGCTTTTGTAGGGAATAAAAAGTGGGAAGAGCACGCAATTAAAATATCAAACTGGTTTATGATAGGTGATATAGAATATTTCGAAAATATGGATGATGCTAAAAATTGGATAAATACGGAAAAACCAGCAAAAAGAGATGCAATTGATAAAGAGTTAGCCAGTAGAGAAGATGAGATAAAAAATGGGCTAGAGTTATTATTTAAAGCAAATATGAAAATCACAAATTGGGATGTTCCTGAAGCAGATGACCAAAAAGCAGCCGAAATAATTGTTAATATTTTATCAAAAAAACTTGATGAAATTAAAGAGGATGTAAAAAATGGAAAATATAAATATTATTAAGTAAAAATATAGAATTGATTAGAAAAGAGAACTATGTGTTTTTAAACCTTTTTTAACTCTATTGTAAAGTGTATTTTGATAAAATCAATATACTTAAAATAAAACACAAAAGGGATTCAATTTGAAATTGTTATTATTATTTCTATTTTTTTTATCATCATTGATTGCAGAGACAACATTATGTTATAAAAAAGATGCAAAAAGTGCTAGTTTGGATAAAAGTACTTTATTAGATGGTGGAGAGTGTCAAGGTAAACTATCTGTAGCAAATATGCAACAAGATAGTTGGGAACTAAGTGATACTAAAATTCTAAAAGATAATGGTATATTCAATCATATCTATATTTTCAATAAAGAGACAAAAGCTGATGAGTTAACTTCACAAACAAGAATCAGTTATACAAAAGCAATTAAAAAAATTGACCTAAGTCAAAAACAAGTAGAGATATATGACTTATCAAATAACAAAGCAAAAATTAAAATTGCTAACCTTAAAATAGGTCAAAGTGGTGCAATTGTACATAATAGTTCAAAAAAAGATTCTATTATCATTGGTGTTGCAGAAGTTATTGAGACAAATTCAGACTATTCAACTATTAAAATTATTAAAAAAAGTATCGTTAAGCAGGATGCAATACCAACATCTAAACATGTTGCATCAAATGGTGATACATTTATATTAAATCACTTATATTCTTCTAGTTTATTAATTGTACCAAATAGTAAATCTAAAGCTATGGTAGCTTTAAACTACCCAAAACAAAAATTCTTAAGTGAAGACTTTTTTGCTTCTTATTTAAAAGTTATAACTACACCAGTTCTTTTAAGAAAAAACATTATGGATTTTACTCAATCACAACAAATTGGTACAATTTTTATTGTTGTTAAAAATGATTTATATGTTATTGATGCTATCTCTTTTAAAACTATAGACAAGGTATTTTTAAATATCAATGATTCTGAGACTCAAGTACCTTTTTATTCAAAGATTGAAAAGATTGAAAAAGGTCTTCTAGATTTTGGTGCTGATAAGATAAGTGACTATAACGGACACTATTTATCTTTAGTAAATAATACAAAATATGTTAGCAAAAGTGTTTCAGATGATACAACATTATTTCAAAAAGTTAAAGATGTATTCACATGGTAGATAAAAAACATTTAGAATTTATAAAAAATATTGTTGGTGAAGAAAATGTAAAAAGTGATAAAGCACATCTTATCGCTTATTGTTATGATGCTACAAAAACGAGATTTGAACCTGATGCTGTTGTGTTTCCTAGAGATGAAGATGATGTAAGCCGGATACTTAAGTATTGTAATGAACATAAAATAATTATTGTTCCAAGAGGTGCTGGAAGTGGCTTTACTGGTGGTGCACTACCTAGTGAAGGTGGGATTATTTTATCACTTGAAAGACATATGAATAAACTGCTAGAGATAGATATGCAAAATATGGTAGCAGTGGTTCAACCTGGACTTATCAATATGCAACTTCAAAAAGCAGCTGAAGATGTTGGTCTGTTTTATCCACCAGATCCTGCAAGTGAAGAGTACTCAACACTTGGTGGAAATGTAAGTGAAAATGCTGGTGGTATGAGGGCTGCAAAGTATGGTATTACAAAAGATTATGTTATGGCACTTAGGGCAGTTTTACCAAGTGGTGAAATTATAAGAGCTGGTAAAAAAACTATTAAAGATGTAGCAGGTTATAATATTGCTGGTATCCTAACAGCTTCAGAGGGAACTCTAGCGGTTATTACAGAGATAACTTTAAAACTTATACCAAAACCAAAACACAAGCAAACATATATGGGAATTTTTCCTGATGTTACAAGTGCTATGAATGCTGTATTTAAATCACTTGCAAGTGGTGCAAATCCAGTTGCTATGGAATTTTTAGATGATTTGGTTATTAAAGCACTTAGAGAGAAACTAAATGTTGATTTACCAGAACATGCTGGAGCTGTATTAGTTGGAGATGTTGATGGAAACCTTGAAGATGAAGTTAAATTTCAACTAGAAACTTTAGAAAAATCATTTAAAGAAAATGGAGCAACATCATTTGTAAGAGCCCAAGACGATGCTCATGCTCAAGAACTTTGGTATGCTAGAAGAAATGCAAGTCCATCTATAACTATTTTTGGTACAAAAAAACTAAATGAAGATATCTCAGTACCAAGAAGTAAACTACCAGAGGCATTAAATGCTATTTATGCTATTGGTGATAAATATGGTTTGCAAGTTCCATGTTTTGGTCATGCAGGAGATGGAAATATCCATGTAAATGTGATGGTAAAAGATAAAAATGATGAAAAACAGATGGAAGATGGTCATAAAGCTATTGAGGAGATTTTTCAACTTGTAGTAGATATGGGTGGAACTCTTAGTGGAGAACATGGAATTGGTACTGCTAAAGCTCCATACATGAGTATAGCTTTCAATGATGCTGAAATGGAACTGTTTAGAAGTATTAAAAAAGCATTTGATCCTAATAATATTTTAAATCCTTTTAAAATGGGACTATAAAGATTTTTTATAAAAAACTCAAATATTAAAATAATGGACACACTTAAAAAACTATTTAATTTTTTTAATGATGAAACACCATACTATGCAGCAAGTTTGAGTTTCTTTACTATATTTTCAATTTTACCACTTTTAGCACTTCTAATTGTGGTTGTATCTACTTTACCAGTTTTTGAACAACACTTAGACTCTATGATGCTTTATATTATTGATTTTATCAATCCAACACACTCAACATCATTGGCAAAAACTATTAGTGATTTTTTGGTAAATATAGATAAGTTAGGTGATATTGGTATATTTTACCTATTTTTTGTATTCACTATGTTTTTTAAAGATTATGAATATATAATAAATAAAATATATGGGACACCTTCAAGAGCTGTATATAAACTATTTTTTATGTATTTAGGATTTTTAATTCTTATCCCTATTTTATTTTTTGTATTTATTTTCATATCTACTTTTACAGATTTTTCATTCTCTTTACAACTATTTACATTTTTATTTATATGGATTTTATTTACAGTTTTATTTATACTTTCGGCAAACACACATGTTAGTTTTAAAGCATCAATGAGTGCTAGTTTTATCACACTTATTGTATTAAGTATCACGAAAAGCTTATTTGGATATTATGTTATCTCTAATACAACATATGCAACAATTTATGGTTCATTTAGTGTGGCATTATTTTTCTTCTTATGGATATATGTATCGTGGAATATATATCTTTATGGAACTAAATTGTGCGTAATAATCAATAAGGATAATTTAAAAGATGATGATTAAATCAATTTTTATATTTTTATATTTAGGTAGTATTTCACTATTTGCAGCAGACGCAGCACCTATGATAAATTTATCAGTGGCAAGTGTCGAAGAACCAGCACAATTTGTAAAAACAATAAATATAGCAATAATTTTAATGCTATTTGTTCTAGCACCAACACTTCTTCTTATGGCTACTAGTTTTACTAGGCTTATTATAGTTTTTGGACTATTAAGACAAGCCTTAGGATTACAACAATCTCCACCAAATCAGGTTATTATATCATTAAGTTTAATACTTACATTTTTTATTATGGAGCCTTATGGTAAAGAGGCTTGGAAAAATGGTATAAAGCCTTATATGGAGGAGACAATAAACTATGAGGTTGCTTTTACCAAAAGTGTATCACCTTTTAAAGAGTTTATGTTAAAAAATACAAGAGAGAAAGATCTTGCACTTTTTTATCGTATTAAAAAAGAAAAAAATCCTGAAAATGTTGAAGATGTAGCTCTTACACTACTTTTGCCAGCATTTGTAGTAAGTGAACTTAGAACTGCATTTGAGATAGGATTTTTAGTATTTTTGCCATTTTTGGTTATAGATATTATTGTCGCCTCTATTTTAATGAGTCTAGGTATGATGATGTTACCGCCTGTTATGATTTCACTACCTATTAAATTAATTTTCTTTATTATTATTGATGGATGGCATTTAATTATTGGAAATTTAGCTCAGTCCTTTAAGTGATAAAATTATAATAGTTAATAAGGAATTTTCATATGAATCAGAAAAAATATAATCTTTTTATTATTTTAATATGGATTACATTGAGTTTAACAATTTTATTTGTAACACACGTTGTTACCCACAATAAAATGGAAACACTTAAAAATCACAAATATGAAGCTACTTCAAAAACTATTCAAAATAAAGTTCAACTACTAATATCGAGCAAGCAAGAGTCAATGAAAACAGTTGCATTATCCTTAGTAGAAAATACAGATCTTAAAAAAGCTTTATTAGAAAATGATCATACTATTTTAAAACTCAAAGAGTTCTCACATAAATTAAATCAATTAACAAAATTTAAAAATGTTTGGTTTCAAGTAATTGATAAAAATGGTTATAATTTTTATAGAAGTTGGGTTGATAAAAGAGGTGACTTTATTAAGAAAGTTAGAATAGACATTGCTAAAATGATAAAAGAACCCAAAGTGATGACATCCATTAGCACAGGTCGATTTGATATGACATTTAAAGCGATGGTACCCATATATGATAATGAGAAATTTATTGGTATATTTGAAGTAATCACACATTTTAATTCAATAGCTAAAACATTGAAACAAGAAAACATTGATGCTATATTTATAGTTGATAAAAAGTATAAAAAACAATTAACTAAGGCATTTACAAAAATATTTATAAATGACTACTACATAGCAAATATAAATGCAAAACAAGAGCTTTTAGCGTTAATAAAAAAAGATGGCATTGAAAATTATATAAAGATCAATGAAAGTTATGTGATAAAAGAAAAAATTAATCAATTAATAACAACATATAATATTTTAGATATAGATGGTAATGATATGGGCTATGCAATACTCTTCAAGCCTATTAATAAAGCTATAGATATGTATGATATAAATGAGATTCATAAAGATACAGCAACCTATGTTGTTCTGCTTTTAGTAATTTTATCTGTCATTGGGTATTTTTTATCAAATAGAAGATTCAATACAAACCTACAGCATAATCTAAAACAAACAAAAATACAAGAGGATAAAGTTTCTACAATTATTGACTCTCAACCATCTATTATAATTATAACAAATGGGAAATATATTAAGGAATCAAATTTAAGTTTTTTATCTTTTTTCAATCAATATAAAACACTAAATGAGTTTAAAAAAGATCATGATTGTATATGTGATTTTTTTGATCCAAATATTGAAGAGGATGATTATATAATAAAAAAAGATGGGTG
Organism: uncultured Arcobacteraceae bacterium; assembly: GCA_965603755.1. Lineage (GTDB taxonomy): Bacteria > Campylobacterota > Campylobacteria > Campylobacterales > Arcobacteraceae > JAIOSF01. Next base: position 3,404 of record CBFDEF010000035.1, on the reverse strand, counting down.
GCTTGATTTAATTCTTACAAATCCTTTAAAAACTTTTAAAGTAGCAATGAGTAAAGAGAATCAATTACATCACTTTATTGTTAAAGCTAAATCTACTCAAATAAAAAATAGTGCAGATACAATAACAATAGTTACATTTATGGATATTACAGATGAAGTGAATCATATAAAAGTACAAAAAAAACACAAAAGTGCATTAATAAAAGTTTCTCAATTAAAGTCTACTAATCTTGATGATACATTACAAAATACACTACAAATCACTGCTAATACATTAAATATTTCTAGAATTAGCATATGGTTATTTAACAAAGATGAATCAGCTATTGAATGTTTAATGTTGTTTATTGAAGGAAAGGATGTCTCTTGTAGTGGAGTTAAATTAAAAGAGATAGACTATCCAAACTATTTTAAAATGATAAAATCAGATGGACTAATCATTGCAGGTGATGCCCAAAATGATATAAATACACAAGAATTTGCAAATGACTATTTAAAGCAATTAAATATTATTTCTATGCTGGATATACCAATTATAAATCAAGGTAAAATTATTGGTGTAGTATGTAATGAGCAAGTTGATGTTAAAAAAGAATGGACTGTAGAAGAGATTGAATTTAGTGTTGCTATTGCTAATAATATTGCACTATCATTAGAAAATGATAAAAGAACAAAAGTTCAAAATGAACTTAAAATAAAAACAAAAGAACAAAATACTCTATTATCACTATTTGACAAAGGTGATTCTGTATTATTTAAATGGAAAAATGATGAACACTGGAGTGTAGAGTATGTATCTTCAAGTATTTACAATCTATTAGAATATACTAAAGAAGATTTTACTGATAACAAAATAGCTTATGCATCATGTATACATCCTGATGATATAACAACTGTCTTTGAAGAGGTTGAGACAAACAGCAATAACATTAAAATATCTTATTTTAAACATAAACCATATAGACTAATTACTAAAAGTGGTCAAGTAAAATGGATACTAGACTATACTGTGATTTTAAAAGATGAAAATAGTAAAATTACCCATTTTCTTGGATATATTACTGATATAACTGACCAAAAAGAGAAAGATAGGCTGCTGTTTGAACAATCTAAAATGGCAAGTTTAGGTGAACTAATAAGTAATATTGCTCATCAATGGAGACAACCATTATCTGCAATATCTGGTGCTACTACAGGGATGAAACTTCAAAAAGAGTTGGGAATTCTAACAGATGAAGTATTTATTGAAAATATGGATAGAATAAATCATAATGCTCAATACTTATCCCAAGTAATTGAAAATTTCAATGACTTTATTTCTGATTCTAAAGTGAAAAGTAGTTTTAATTTAAAAGATGAAATAAATAGTTTTTTACATTTAATCCAAACTTCAACACAAGAACAAAATATAAATATTATTATAAATCTAGAAGAAGAAATAAAAATAGATAGTTATAAAAGTGAACTAATGCAATGTTTAATTAATATGTTCAACAACTCAAGTGATGCATTTAAAAATAATAATATAGAAGAAAAATATATTTTTATTACTGCTAAGAAAAATGAAAATAAAATTACAATTTTATTTAAAGATAATGCAGGTGGTATTCCAGATGAAATTTTACCAAAAATATTTGAACCATATTTTACAACAAAACACCAATCACAAGGTACTGGTCTAGGGCTTCATCTAATATATAATTTAGTGACTGATGTCTTTAAAGGTGATATTGAAGTTATTAATAGTTCATTTGAATATAATAACAAAAACTATCTTGGGGCAGAATATAAAGTATCTTTTGATATTAACTAGTTAACTACTTTATATAAATCATCCTTTTTAGTTTATTGGAATCTTTTACCTCTAACATACCTTTTACATCAATACTATTTTGAGGTAATATAAATAGGTATCTAGTGTAGTTTAGTATCCCTAATCTATTTATAACATCTTCTTTTGATAATAATTTACCTTCGATATTATTTAGCAATACTTTTGGTTTATTTTGAGGGTAGCCATAAACATTTATACTAGCTATGATGCCATTATTTTTATCTTTAAATCCAGAATGATTTTGTGTAGTTTTAACTTTATTTATAGTGTATTCTAAGCCTATATTTGAAGAGTTTATATATTCTATATCCCAACAATAAGCTTTAGGTACATCACGCCCTACCCACCCTTTACATTGAGCAAATGAACTTGATATAAGTATTGTTAGAATAAAAAATATTTTTAATATATTATTTGAAATATTAAGCTCTAGGTAACTCTTTCATTTCAGATAAAAGCATACCATTTTCACCTAGCATCGCCTCATCAACCATAGGATACATCATCTGCTCCTCTTTCATATTGTGCTGTTGCATTGTCATCATTAAAGTTTCAGAAAGTCCAAAAAAGTGATCTTTATTTTTTGCATCAATATCAGTTCTCATATCAGATACAAGTTTTCTCATCTGTTCATGTTCCATTAACATTACGGGTGTTGGATTACAATGTGCTGATGCACTTCTTGCTTCAAAAGCTGGAAACATAACTTTCTCTTCCATATCAAAATGATAAATTAAATCACTAGCAAATGATTCAAATAACTTTTTTGCTTCTGCCCAATTTCCATCGTGAACTGCATTTTCCATATTAGCAAAAGACTCATCACAAGCTCTGTGATCTGATGACATATACTCTTTTATAACTGACATTTAATTTCCTACAATTTTATGATTGTGTATATCAATTTGTGGGTAAGGAAAGCTAATACCTTTTTCATCAAATACTAATTTTACTTTTTCTGTTGTATCGAAGTTTACACCCCAATAATCTCCACTTTTAACCCAAACTCTAACTACAAAGTTTACGCTACTATCTGCTAGTTCTGAAACTGCTACAAATGGTGCTGGATCTTTTAATACACGCTCATCTTCATTTATAATCTCTAGTAAAGTATCTTTTGCAAGTTTTAAGTCATCGTCATAACCAATACCAAAAACAAAATCAACTCTTCTTGTATCTTTTTTAGAGTAGTTAGTGATATTTCCACCAATAATATTTGAGTTTGCTACTATTATCACTTTATTATCACCTGTTTTAAAAACAGTATTAAAAAGATTTAATTCCTCAACAACACCAGCAACACCACCTGCTTCAATAAAATCTCCAAGCTTAAATGGTCTGAATATAACAAGCATAACACCCGCACTGATATTTGACAATGTACTTTGAAATGCCAAACCAACTGCTAAACCAACAGCCCCTAAAATTGCAATAAATGATGTTGTCTCAACACCTAATTTTCCTAAGGCTGCTAAAACTACTACAGCTATTAAAACACCATATATAACATTACCAAGAAAAATAACCAATGTCTCATCTGTTTTTGACTTTCTTAGTATCTTTCTAGATA